>JAIFMR010000108.1 GCA_020048255.1 Rhodoferax sp.
GCATGCAGCAGCAGGTCAATTGCAATGATTTGTGTAGCGCCTTGCGCAGTGTGGATATGGGCTACCTCGCCTTTTCTATACACATTCACCAGCGCACGCTTATCCGCAAATTGCAGATCAATGCCTTGCGGTGTCGCATAGAAGCTCAGCAGCCCAGCCGCCTTACCCACTTTCAACAACAGCGCGCCGTCATGCAGATAGGTCAGCCCGGCGTGCACATGTTGCCCGTCAAATTCAAATTCAAAACGCCGCTCAAACACGCCATGGCTGCGCCAGCCATCGGTCAAACTGAACGGGTCGACGCCCTGGGTGGCGCGCTCGTCCAACAGGGTCTGCGCCACATCCGCTGCAGCGGCCAGCGCCAAGCCCACCGGCTCCTGGTTGAACAGCACCGCCGCTTCGCGTGGGATCAGGCCGGTGTCCAGATTGGCCTGCGCGAACGAGTCGCACTGCACCACGCGCCGCAAAAACTGCACATTGGTGGTCAGCCCGACGATATGAGTTGCGGCAAGCGCCGCATCCAGCCGGGCCAGCGCTTGTTCGCGGGTGTCGCCATGCACGATCAGCTTGGCCACCATCGAGTCGTAAAACGGGCTGATGGTGTCGCCCTGGCGCACGCCGTCATCAAAGCGCACCGGTTGCGCATCACGCGAGCGCGTGCCGTGCCCCGCGTTGACGGGGGGCGCAAACGCCACATGGGCGGGTTTGCGGTACACGTCGAGGGTGCCGGTGGCGGGCAGAAAGTTGTTGTCGGGGTTCTCGGCACAGATGCGCGCCTCAATCGCGTGGCCGGTGATCTTGAGCTGGTCCTGGCGCAGCGGCAGCGGCTCGCCACTGGCCACCCGCAGCTGCCACTCCACCAGGTCTTGCCCGGTGATGGCCTCGGTGACCGGGTGTTCCACTTGCAGGCGGGTGTTCATTTCCATAAAAAAGAAGTTCATCGCCCCGTCAACGCGTTGCTCGACGATGAACTCCACCGTGCCGGCACCCACGTAGTTCACGGCGCGGGCGGCGGCCACCGCAGCCTCGCCCATTTGCTGGCGCATCGCAGTCGTCATGCCCGGCGCCGGGGCTTCTTCCAGCACCTTCTGGTGGCGGCGCTGCACCGAGCAATCACGCTCAAACAGGTACACGTAGTTGCCCTGCGTGTCACCAAACACCTGAATTTCAATGTGGCGCGGGCGCTGCACATACTTTTCAATCAGCACCGCATCGCTGCCAAAACTGTTGATGGCCTCCCGCTGGCAACTGGCCAGTGCCTGGGCAAAGTCTTCTGATTGATCGACTGCGCGCATGCCCTTGCCGCCGCCGCCGGCGCTGGCTTTGATCAAGACCGGGTAGCCCATGCGATCGGCCTCGCGCTGCAGCAGCGCCGGATCTTGGTCAGACCCGTGGTAACCCGGCACCAGCGGCACACCGGCTTTTTCCATCAATTGTTTGGACTCGGCTTTCAGGCCCATGGCTTGAATCGCCGATGGTGGCGGGCCAATAAACACCAGCCCGGCCACAGCGCAGGCTTTGGCAAACTCTTCGTTTTCGCTCAAAAACCCGTAGCCCGGGTGCACGGCCTGTGCACCGGTGGCCAAGGCCGCTTCAATGATGCGCTCCCAGCGCAAGTAGCTGTCTTTGGGGGCGCTACCGCCAATATGCACCGATTCGTCGCAGGCGGCCACATGTTTGGCATGGGCGTCGGCATCGGAATACACTGCCACCGTCTTGACACCTAAGCGTCGGGCCGTTGCCGCCACCCGGCAAGCAATCTCGCCCCGGTTGGCGATCAAAATTTTTGTGAACATGTTTGCGTCTCCATCGTGGCGGAATTATCACCACACCACCTACACCAGCACTTCAAGACACTCGGGGTGGCCCAAAAAGCGCTGCGGACTGGCGCTGGCACCGTAGGCGCCTGATTGAAACACCACCACCAAGTCACCCACCTGCGCGGGTGCCAGGGCCATGCGGTCGGCCAGCAGGTCCAGCGGCGTGCACAGTGGGCCGACCACGCTGGCCACCTCGGTGGTGGCAGCGTCAGTCTGGGTGCCAATACACACCGGATAATTTTTGCGCACCACCTGGCCAAAGTTACCCGATGCCGACAAATGGTGATGCAGGCCACCATCGGCCACCAAGTACACCAGCCCGCGTGACACCTTGCGGTCCACGATACGCGTCACATACACACCCGCCTCGCCCACCAGGTAGCGCCCCAGCTCAATCACCAACGCGGCTTGTGGCATTTCAGCCTGAGCGCGCAGCTGCAGTTGCGCCAAGTTGTCGCCGATGGGGGTCAGGTCCAGCCGCTGCTCCCCCGGAAAATACGGTATGCCAAAACCGCCGCCCAGGTTCAGAAACTGCACCGGCAGGGGCGCATCTTGCGCCAGCCGCAGGGCCAGCTCATAAGACTTTTGCTGCGCCTCACAAATGGCGTCAGCGCGCAGGTTCTGCGACCCGGCAAACAATTGAAAGCCCTCAAAGGCCAAGCCTGCCGCCGCAATCTCGCCCAGCAGTCGGGGCACCTGCTCGGCATCCACACCAAAGGGCTTGGGGCCGCCGCTCATCTTCATGCCTGAGCCCTTGAGCTCAAAGTCGGGGTTGACCCGCACCGCCACACGGGCTGGCAGTGCCAAATCCTGGCTGATAGCCGCCAATGCGCCCACTTCACGAAACGACTCCAGGTTGATCAACACCCCGGCCGCCACGGCTTGGCGCAACTCGGTATCACGTTTGCCTGGCCCGGCAAAACTCAGCTCTTGCGGATCGGCACCGGCATCCAGCGCCACCTTCAGCTCACTTCCTGAGGCCACGTCAATGCCATCCACCAACCCCGCCATCAGCCCCACCACAGCGGGCATGGGATTGGCCTTCATGGCGTAATGCAGCTTGACCGCCGGGGGCAAGACGGCGCGCAGCTCGGCCACGCGAGCCCTCAGCAAGGCGCGGTCATAGGCATAGAACGGGGTTTGACCCACCTGCTCGGCCAAAGTTGACAAGCGCTTTTCGCCCACCACCAGTTCACCTTGGCGCACGGCAAACTGGTTCATCGGGGCGTGGACAGGAAGCTCGCGGAGGGGTGTGGTCATGGGGTTATGGGACATTGAAGGGGTTGTTCAGGCACCGTGGCGGGCCAGCCAGTCGGTGGCCAACAGCTTGCGGTCGATCTTGCCGTTGGGGTTGCGTGGCAGCGGCCCGGCCACCAGTTCGATGCCGGCGGGCACCATGTAGGCTGGCATCCGGGTGCGGCACTCGGCCATCAAGTCATCCAGGCCCCTAGCCCCCGCTGTGTCTGCGAGAGTAGCTATAACATGTATAGCGTGACCGAGACTGGCGTGTTCGACTCCAAAGGCCACACATTCACCCACCATCTGGGTGGCGTACAAAATATCTTCCACCTCGGTCGGGCTCACGCGGTAGCCCGAGGTTTTCATCATCTCGTCGCGCCGGCCCACAAAGTACAGGAAACCTTGCGCATCCATGCGCACCGTGTCGCCTGAAAACACCGCGTATTCAGGCAACTGCAAACCGGCCTGGCGCCCCGGTGCATCAGAGGCCAGCAGCTTGTAGCGCTCGGCCGTTTTCTCGGCATCGTTCCAGTAACCCATGCCCACCAGTGCACCGCGGTGCACCAGCTCGCCGGGCTCATC
Source organism: Rhodoferax sp. (assembly GCA_020048255.1). Lineage (GTDB taxonomy): Bacteria > Pseudomonadota > Gammaproteobacteria > Burkholderiales > Burkholderiaceae_C > Rhodoferax. Next base: position 3,642 of record JAIFMR010000108.1, read on the forward strand.
CGGCCCACACAGCGAGCCGTCTTCGCGCAGCACCAAAATCTCGGCGTTCGGGATCGCCTTGCCAATCGAGTCCGGGCGGCGGTCCACCTCGTCGGGTGGCAGGTAAGTCGACCTGAACGCCTCGGTCAGCCCGTACATCAAAAACGGCAAGGCACTGGGCGCGCGCTGGCGCAGCACCGCCAGGGTTTTGCGCGGCATGCGCCCGCCGGTGTTGGCAAAGTAGCGCAAGTGCGCGTTGATGGCTGCGGGCCACTCCAGTTGCGCCAACTGGATGTACAGCGGCGGCACCGCCGTCAAGCCCGTGACTTTTTCCCGCTCCATGGCCTTGAGCACATCTCGCGGCATCAGGTAATTGAGCAACACCACCCGCGCACCGGCATGAAAAGCCGTGGTGAGCTGGCTAAAACCTGCGTCAAATGACAGAGGCAACGCCGCCAGCAAAGTGTCTTGCGGCCGGTTTTCAAGGTAAATGGCCACGCTCTTGGCGCCAGCCACCATGTTGCGGTGAGACAGCACCACGCCCTTGGGTTTGCCGGTGCTGCCCGAGGTGTACAAAATGGCCACCATGTCGGTGTCAATCACCCGGTGCCCGGTTTGCGCTGGGCTGGCCAGCAAGTCGCGCCACCGCACCCGCGCCACCGGGCCTGCAACGCTGCTTGCAGCGGGCTCGGCCGGGGCGGCACCGGCCGACACATCGGTGACCACCACATGGCGCAAGTCGTGGCAGGCGCCCAACTGATCCTTCAAAGTGACCAGGCGCTCTGGCGAGGTGATCAACACCCGCACATTGCAATCGCGCAAAATAAAGGCGACCTGCTCAGGTTTCAGAATCGGGTTTACCGGCACAAACACCGCGCCTGCTGCTGGTGCACCAAAGCTGGCGATCACGGTCTCAAAGCGCTTTTCAAGATAAATCGCCACGCGCTCGCTGCGCGCCACGCCCAAATCCATCAGCCCCGAGGCAAACTGTTGGACTGACGCGCTCAAGTCCGCGTAACTCAGGTGCGCAGCACCATAGGTTAGGGCGATGGCTTGCGGGGTGCGTTGGGCGGCAAGGGTGATCAGTTCATGAAGCAGTGTGGATTCGGTCATGACAGCACCGGGGAAAGCGATGAGCAGGATTTTGTCGCTAAAAGTATCTCATACAAGCGCCGTCATCCACAGCATGGCATGTCAGGCCGTGCACCCCTAAAATGCCGATGCTAGGCGAACTGCCTCTACAGGATATTCAATTTGGACATCACACAAGAAGTGCTTCAGGTACTGGACAGCGTCCTGAGTTTGAAGGGCCGCTCAGCCAGCTTCAAGCGGGGCACGCCCTTGCTGGGCGCCGTGCCAGAGTTGGACTCCATGGCGGTGGCCAGCCTCATCACCGCCCTGGAAACACGCTTTGAATTGACCGTGAACGACGACGACATCGACGGTGCCACCTTTGCCACGGTGGGTGCACTGGTTGATTTTGTCAGCGCCCATCGCACCCATTGACCGCCCATGTCAACGCTACCCCAGGCATTTTTCCTACCGGCACCCATGGGCCATAGCGACCAGCGGTTTTGCCTGTTTCATCCAGCCCAAGGCATCGCAAATGAAGGAAACATACGCGGCGTAGTGCTCTATATCCACCCCTTTGCGGAGGAAATGAACAAATCGCGCCGCATGGCAGCCCTGCAAGCGCGTGCATTGGCCCAGGCTGGCTACGCGGTGTTGCAGATGGACCTGTTAGGCTGTGGCGACAGCTCGGGTGATTTTGGCGATGCCACTTGGGCCGCCTGGGTGAGCGACGTGGTGCACGGCTGCCAGTGGCTGCGCAGCCAACACAGCACGACAAACGATGCACTGGTACCCCCCCTGTGGCTATGGGGCTTGCGCGCGGGTTGCCTGCTAGCGGTGGATGCGGCTCGGCTCATGAGTGAGCCCTGCAATTTTCTTTTTTGGCAGCCACCCACAGCGGGCGCGCCCTTGCTGCAACAGTTTTTACGAATCAAGGCGGCAGGCGATTTGATGAGTGGCCAGGTCAAGGCCACCATGCAAGGTCTGCGTGACCAGCTGACCCGCGGCGAACCGATTGAAATTGCCGGCTACCGGGTGGCCGCCGAACTGGCCAGAGGCTTGGAACAAGCCACCTTGACCCCGCCCCAGATCACACCAGCCCTGCCGGTAGCGCCCCGTGTGGTTTGGCAGGAGGTGTCGACCCACGATGACGCCAGTTTCAGCCCCGCAGCCAGCCAGGCCATGGCCACCTGGCAGCAAGCCGGTTATACCCTCACACGCCAGATCGTCACTGGCCCGGCGTTCTGGCAAACCAGTGAGATTGAAGATGCTCCTGATTTAATAACAGCCACCACAGCAGCTATTTGCGCTTGACACCCTGTAATATGCAACCCATGCCAGACACCCTCGCGTCACTGCTGGAAGTCGACGGCCCCGTGGTCGGGGCGATCCGCGAGCGCTTTCCACAAGCACTGGCGGTTTACGCTTTTGGCAGCCAAGTCAATGGCACCGCCGCAGCGTCCAGCGACCTTGACCTGGCCGTCCTGGTGGGCGGCTATGCTGAGCCCTTGACCCTGTGGGACCTTGCCAGCCGCCTTTCTGACGTTGTCGCATGCCCGGTTGATCTGCTGGACCTTCGCGCCGCCTCCACCGTCATGCAGTACCAGGTCATCAGTACCGGCCGGCGCCTTTGGGCAGCCGACGTGCAGGCCGGGCTATTTGAATGCTATGTGCTGAGTGAAAAAACGGCCCTCGACACGGCGCGCGCGCCCTTGTTGGCAGACATCCGGTCCACAGGAGTCATCTATGCACGATGACGTGTTGCTCAACAAGGCGGCAACCGTAGAACGCTGCGTGGCCCGCGCCCGCGAAGAATACGCGTCCGACCCCACGAGTTTTTTGACCAACTGCACGCGCCAAGACGCCGCCATATTAAACGTTCAGCGAGCCTGTGAAGCGGTGCTGGACATGGGCCAACATCTGGTGCGCCGCGAACGTTTAGGCGTGCCGCAAAGCGCTCGCGACGTCTTTGACCTGCTGGCGCAAGGGCAGTGGATTGACACCCCCTTAGCCTCGGCACTCAAACGCATGGTGGCTTTTCGCAACATTGCCGTGCATGACTATCAGAACCTGCTGGTGCCCATATTGGTGAACGTCATCACCGAGCATCTCGACGAGTTCCTGGCATTTACAAAGAGGGTCCTGCAACGTGATGCAGAGTGACGCCCTGATGCCCTACACCGAACAAGCCACCCTGTTTGCCTGCGCGGGCGAAGCCATGGTGGGGGTACTGGCTAGGCCCAGCGCGCCGGCTCACACCGGTGTGGTGCTGGTGGTGGGTGGGCCGCAATACCGGGCGGGCAGCCACCGCCAGTTTGTTTTGTTGTCACGTGTGTTGGCGCAAGCGGGCTACGCCGTGTTGCGCTTTGATCACCGAGGCATGGGCGACAGCAGCGGCGCGCAGCGCGACTTTGAAAGCATCAGCGCCGACATCGCCAACGCCATCGACCACCTGCAGCTGCGTGTGCCCAACGTGACCCACATCGTCCTGTGGGGCCTGTGCGACGCTGCGGCGGCTGCCCTGCTGTATTGCCATGACACCCAGGACCCACGTGTCAGTGGGCTGTGCCTGCTCAATCCTTGGGTGCGGTCCGAAGCCAGCCTGGCCAAAACACAGGTCAAGCACTACTACACCCAGCGCCTGCTGCAAAAAGAGTTCTGGCTGAAGCTGCTCAGCGGCAAAGTGGCTTTGGGTGCCGTGGGTGCGTTCAATGGCTTCGTGCAAAAGGTGCGCCAGGCCACAGGCGCTGGCACGCCGCTAACGGCACCTGCCGCGCAGCCTTTTCAGCAGCGCATGGCCTCAGCCTGGCACAGCTTTGGCGGGCGCATTTTGCTGATTCTGAGTGGTGATGACTACACGGCCAAAGAGTTTGTGGAATATGCGCAAACCGATGCGGCCTGGAGGGGCTATGCAGACCACGCCCAATTGACCCGCCACAACCTACCCCGCGTTGACCACACGTTTTCCAGCGCGGCAGCCAGGCAGCAGGCGGAGCGCATCATGCTGCAGTGGCTGTCTGAATCTCAGCAAGTGGCAGGGTAAACCACACATCAAGCCCTGTCCCAGCCCCATGCTGACCCTCAGCGTTTACCCGCACCCCAGGGAATTCCCCGCCGATGTGCACGCGCTGTTTGCGTCTACCGCACAAGGCAGTGTGGAAAACAGCACCGCCTGGTACAGCAATCTGATTGATACCGTTTACCGTGGCGACACTGGCGTCAGCTTCCATGTGTTGCGCAAAGACGGCAGCCCCGTTGCGGCGCTTCCCCTGCGCGTCAGCCCATCGTGGCGGGGTCAATGCGTGACCGCGCTCGGCAACTACTACACCGCGCTTTATGCGCCGCTGCTGGCGCCCGGGCTGAGTCCAGAGGAACTGGCTTTTTTTCTGGCGGCCGTACGCGACGCATATGCCCCGTTGGCGTCTATGCAATTCGCCCCCATGGACCCTGAGTCCGCTTACTTTGGCCTGTTGAAGACGGCGCTCAAAAGCAGTGGGCTGATACCGTTTGACTACTTTTGCTTTGGCAACTGGCATCTGAACGTGTCACAAGATTGGCCCAGCTATCTGCAAGGGCGCGACGGCCAATTGCGCAGCACGCTCAAGCGGGCGGGTAAAAAATTTGCCGCTGCGGGGGGCACATTGGAGCTGGTGCAAGGCGGCGCCAGACTTGACCCAGCCATCGCCGCCTACTTGCAGGTTTACGCTGCAAGTTGGAAACAGCCCGAAGGTTTTCCCGATTTCATACCCGGCTTGATACACACCTGCGCTGCGCAGGGCTGGCTGCGCTTGGGTATTGCCTGGCTGGATGGCACACCCATCGCCGCCCAGTTGTGGATCGTGGCCCATGGCAAAGCCAACATTTTCAAACTAGCCTACGACGATAAATTCAAATCTTATGCATCCGGCACCCTGCTCACGGCCCTGCTCATGGCCCATGTCATGCAACACGACCAAGTCGATCAGGTGGACTACCTGATGGGTGACGACCCCTACAAACAGTTGTGGATGAACCACCGACGCGAGCGCTGGGGCATCGTCGCCTACAACCCCAAGACGCTGGCTGGGTTGCTGAGCCTGGGGCGGGAAGTCGTAACCAGTGCACTCAAACGCCTGGTCAAGCACCGCCCCAATTAGCGGTCCATCACCAGACCGGTGGCACGCGTCATTGGGCCGATGAACCTGCGCCGCTACCTGGTTTTTTCTAACAATGCAATGATGCTGCCCGCATTGGCCTGCACAAAGGCTTGCAGGCGCGCCTGGCCCTCGTCGCCCTGCCCTTTGGCGGTATAGACAATGATGACGGCAGAATCGTCACCGCGCCCCAGCAATCGGTACAGCGCACCAAAGGCTTTGGCTTGCATGTCGCTGGCGGTGAGCTTGCCGTTGACCCAATACAGTTGCCACACAGCGAGACGCGCATCAGCCAGCTGACCGGGTGCCCCTGAGTTACGCAGCTCGGCCACACGCACCTGTGTTTGAGTGGCGTTGAACTGGATGTTTTTGCTACTGCTGGCCACCTGCGCCCAGTACGGATCTTTGGAAGTCACCAACACGTTTTGCGAACTGACCAGCTTGCGGTCGTAGTTCTGGTGGCGGTAGTAACCCACATACAAACCAACGTCTTGCGCCCCTGCTGTGTAGCGGGCGTTGAACTCGGCAGACGGATTGCTGAATGCGGGTTTAAAGACCACGGATTGATCCGGCGCAGCCCCCCACGCGGACGCCAACACAGCGGGTGCAGCCAAGACCGGTGGTGCGGTGTTGCCGGTGTGGGCCAAAGCCCAGCGACCCAGCTGCGGCGCAACAATCAACAGGGCGGCGAGGACGCCCACCAGTTCAAAACGCGAGCGCACCAGGGGCATGTGCTGCGACGGCTTTTGCAGGGTGACAGAGTCAATGTCTTCAGCGCTGACACTGGGCTCAGGCTCGGCCCAGCGCGCACCCACCATGAACATGAGCATGATGACCACGCCAAAAAACACCCAGCCGTAAATCAGATGATCCACACCCGCGGCGAGCTTGTTGCCAGACAGGTGGCCCAGCATCACAATCATGTAGGCGCGCAGCCAGTTGGCCACCACCGGCACAATGATGGAGACAATGATGAACAGCACCCTGCGCGACGTGGACTGGTAATTGAGATAAGCAAACAAGGTCCCCACGGTCAGGGACGCAATCAGGTAACGCACACCGCTGCATGCCTCCACCACCGACCAGTTGCCCGAGGGAATGACAAACTGCAGACCCTCGCGGTACACCGGTATGCCCGTCAAACGCAAGGCCAGCACCGTGAAATCTGCCGTCCAGGTCATGAGCTGGGGCATGGCGAACTCGCCAAAGGGCACGGCAAAAAACATGAACGCCAGGGCAAAACCCAGCACACGTGTCACGGTCCAGCCCAGCAAGGTGGGCACCAACAAGACCAGCATGGACACAAAAGCCAGTTGCGTGAGCGCATTCACCGCCACCAGGTCACCCAGCAACCAGGCCAGCGCCGTTCCAGCCAGCAGCAAAGCCGCCCACAGGTTGGGCTTGGGCTGAATATGCGATAGCGCAACCCGCCTGCGCCACACCAGCCACAGCACAATGGGCACCACCAGAAAACCGTGGGTGAACGCGTCAGAGCGCAGCCAAATGCCCACGATGGCGCTGGCCGTGTCAAGGTACCAGAACAGCGTCCAGACCAGCAGCAAGGCAAAAAGACTGCCGGCGCGACGCCACTGGCGCTCAGGGTTGAGTTGGACAACGGTGTTCATGGGCTCAGATAGGGGTCAATTTTGGACAAGTGTGCCGACCAACTGTAACTGCTTAACACACGCAGGCGCCCAGCCGCACCCACACGGGCGCAGCGCTGGGGGTCTGCCAACAGGGCGCTGACCTGCGCCACAAAGTCAGCACCGGTGTTGGCTGCCAGCAGCTCGGTTTCGGGTTGCGCGTGAATGGCCTCGACACACGACTGCGAGGCCACCACCGGCCGGGCCATGGCCATGGCTTCAAGGATTTTGTTTTGAATACCGCGTGCCACGCGCAGGGGCGCCACTACCACTGCCGCGTGCTGCAGATAGGGTCGCACGTCAGCCACTGTGCCGGTGACCACCACATCAGGGGCAGCCAGCGCCAGCACCGATGGAGGCGGGCTGCGCCCCACAATATAGAAACAAAGTTGAGGCCACTGCTGACGCAAGGCCGGCAAAATGTCGGCCACAAACCAGGTCACCGCATCAATATTGGGCCAGTAATCCATGGCACCGGTGAAGACAATTGGAATCTGCAGATCGGCCGTGGCACCCGCCTTAAAAGGCGACGGCCGCTGCGTGTCGGGCGCAAAAAAGTCGGCATCGACACCATTGCTGATGGTTTCCACGCGTGACGCACTCTCCGGAGCGAGCTGATGAAACAGCGCAACCTCGTTGTCGGTGACGAAAAACGAACGCTGGGCACGCTGGGCCACGCTGCGTTCAAAAGCCAACAGGCGCTCGCCCTCGCGACGGTACAACCACGACATGGGCCAACGGTGGTCGGGGGCGTACTGCGTCCACTTGGCCGAGTCCACATCGACAAAGTCCACCAGCAGGGGCGGCCCCGCCTGTCCGGGCGTGGCAGGCACATATTCTGGACCCAGGCTTGCAGGCCAGCGTTTTGGTAATAGCGCAAGCCCAGCGCCTGGTGCGTGAGCAGGCCTGCCAAGCTGCGCAGCTTGGCGCTGCGCGGATGCAGGCGTGCCACGTGCAGGTCGGGGCAGAGTTGGCGCACCGTGTCCAGATAGGCCTCATCGGCCGGGTCGTCAATGAAGGTGCCCAAAAAAACCTGGTGTTGTTGCAGCAGGTGTTTGAGCAAGTGGTACGAGCGGACCTTGTCGCCCTTGTTGGGTGGGTAGGGCAGCCGGTGCACCAGGTAAAGCAGCTTGCCCATGCCCGGGTTCAGGCCAGGTTACGCACAATGAACGGCCCCAACCAGTTGGCCAGCCCAATGGGCATGCGCCGCCAGGTTTCAATCAACAGCTTGAACTTGGCATTGGAAGGGTTGTTTTGCGGGATGGCGTCGCGCTTGTACAGGCAATACTGGTAGTGCAGCGGCGTGGGCTCGAAACCCCAGTTTTTCTTGAACGCATAGGGTCCAGTGCCTTGCTTGCTGCGGCCATAGTCAAACACTCTGAGGCCGCGGGCGCAGGCCAGGCGCATGAGCTCCCAGTATTTGAAGTCATTGGCAGCCAGGTCACGCGCGGCCTCGTCGTCACCAGCGTAGTACGGCAAGACTTCATCACGGAAATAAAAACTCAGCACACTGCTCAATGGCCGGCCATCTGGGGCTACCACGGTGAGCACTTCGCAATCGGGGCCAAAGATGGTTTTGAGGGCCTGAAAGTATTTTTTGGGCATGGCCGGCGTACCATGGCGATGCACGTTGTCGGCAAACAGCGCAAAGAAGCGGTCCACATGGGGGTCGATCTCGCTGCGCAAGTCATTCTTGATGCCTTTGCGCACCATGGCGCGTTGCTTGCGCGGAATGGCCAACATATTGGCTTCTTCGGTGGGCAAAATTTCTTTGCGAAAGGTCACATACAAGTCTTGCGTGGGCCAGTCGGTGTGGCGGGCATGCACATTGCGCAACTCCAGGTGGGCCACCCCCAGCGTTTGCGCAATTTTTTGGGCTTCTTGCTCCAGGGCATCTGCGGCCTGTGGGTGGCTGGCAGCCACACCGCCATAGACCGTGAACGGCAGGCTGGTGAGTGAGTTGCCAAACAGCCAGCTGTTGATGTGCCCCAAAGGCAGCACCCCTTGAATCACCCCACCCTGCTCGGCATACAAAAAATAGCTGTCGTGGCGAAACACCTCGGTGACAATTTTTTGCCAGCCGGCCCGATGAAAAAAAGTAGCCTCGGGGCAGGCCATGACAAAGGCATCCCAGCGTGCGGCGGTAGCGGAGTCGTTCAGCGCAAGGCGGTGGACTGTGAGCATGAAGGGCGTGAGTGGTACTCAGGCAGCCAGCGCTTGCGGCGCGGCCTTATGCAAAAACAGGTCGTCGACACAGCCCCAATGGAAGTCGGTCAGCAGGCGGTCCAGCCGCGCTTGCATTTGCCCAATATTGACGTAGTGACGAAAGCGTGTCTTGGCGTTGATGCCGTTCACACGCGGCTGCTCGGTATCAATTTCCCAGGGATGAAAGTAAAAAATACCCGCCTCGCGGTCCTGGGCATTCACACGACGGATCATCCAACGCGACAAGCTGTAAGGCAGCAAGCGAAAGTAGCCGCCACCGCTGGAGGGAAAGTTGCGCTCGAACAGACGCAAGGTGGTGATGGGGATCTCCATGAGCCCGGGACGCACTTCATATGCGAAACGTGGCGAGTCGGGCATGCCATAGTGGTCGTGTGCAATCGGGTAGATGCTGGAGCTATAACGGTAACCCGCGCGCTGCAGGCTGTCGTAAGCCCACAGGTTGCTCTTGCCTATGGAAAAACTTGGCGCACGGTAACCGGTGACCTCTTGGCCTGACAGATCTTCGAGCAGGATTTTGGCCAGGTTGATGTCGCTGAAAAACGCCTCGGGGGTTTGGTCGCTGGCACGCTCATGGCCATAACCGTGGCTGGCCAGTTCGTGCCCGTGTTGGACAATTTTGCGCACCAACTGGGGGTAGCGCTCGGCGATCCAACCCAGGGTGAAGAAGGTGGCTTTGGTGTGGTGCTTGTCAAGCAATTCCAGGATGATGTCGATGTTGCGCTCAACCCGGCACTCACGGGTGTTCCACTCTGAGCGGGCAATATGCGGCGCAAAGGCAGAGACCTGAAAATAGTCCTCAACATCGATGGTCATGGCGTTGGTCATGCGGGGTGCAGGCATGGAACGTCCTCCAGGGGGTGGTGATGTCACTTGACCTTGTCCTGCTCGGTGAGTACAGGCACAGACACAGCCGGCGCCGCAGCGGGTTCGCTGGATGAAGCGCTAGCGACGTTGACGAGTTTTTGCAACATGACCAGGATTTCAAGGTTGATGCGCTCCAGCCTGAGCACACTGCCCTCCAGGCGGCGCAGCCGAATGTCGTACTGCTCGGCACTCAGGGTCACAATTTGACCCGACATGGCATGGGTCAGAGACGGGTCGAACTGCAACTTGCTCAGGTCGATATCCGCTGCGTTGCTGGACGACAAATCTTGCAGGGTCGAGTCGCTCCAGCCCGGGCCAGGTGGGGATGTTTTGTTGGCAGGGGGCGAGGACTCATCGTTGATCTCGGCCACCACCTCGTTGACTTCGTCCACACCAAAAGTGGTTTTGCTGCCCAAAAAGCCCAGCAACAACAGGCGATCACAGACCATGTTGATGCGCCGCGGAATACCACCAGTGGCTTTGAAAATAGCTGCAAAAGCCGCCTCATCAAAACCGGGGCGTGTGGGCGTGGCGCCAGCACATTGCAGGCGATGCTCGATGTAGCCCTGGGTCTCAGCCTGGTCCAGCGGCCCAATGTGGCACGTGGCCGTCACGCGCTGACGCAACTGGTGCATGCTGGGGCTTTGCAAAATGGCCCGGAACTCGGGCTGCCCGATCAGGAAGGTTTGCAACAGGGCTTGCTGGCCAAACTGAAAGTTGGACAACATGCGCAGTTCTTCAACCGCCCTGGGGGTGAGGTTTTGGGCTTCGTCGACGATCAGCAGGCAGCGTTTGCCCTGCCCGACCTGGCTGACCAAAAACGCCTCAAGCGCCATCAAAATATCAGACTTGGAAACGTCTTTGACTCGCACACCAAAGGCCGAACCCACCATGCGCAAGGTGTCTTCGGCGTCCAGCTGGGTGGTGACCAGGTTGGCCGCCACCACTTTTTCAGCGTCCAGGCTGTTGAGCAAGCCGCGCACCACGGTGGTCTTGCCCGCGCCAATTTCACCCGTGATGACAATAAAACCTTCATTGCGCATGACGCCGTACTCGAGGTAGGCTTTGGCGCGCCGGTGTTGTTTGCTAGCGAAATAGAACCGGGGATCAGGGTTGATCTGAAACGGCTCGCTGCTTAATCCGTAAAAAGCTTCATACATGGATCAGAACCGTACATTCAAGTTGCCAGTGACTGCTGTCTCGGCGTAGGGGTTGGCAAGGCTATCAGACACGATGCGCCGTGCGCCCAATGTGGCCGAGGTCCGTTTGCCGACAGCGGCGGTGACATTGACGTTAAGGGAATTGAGCGTGCTTTCTTGTGCTGCAGTGGACCCCGCCGTGTTTTGCTGCGACAGCAGCACTGCCAAGGAGTAGTCTGGCGTCAAACGGTGGCTGTAGTTGACGCTGAACCCGCGCTGCGTCACGGTGTCAGCACTGGTCAGGCTGTCGATGCTGGTCGACACCGTGTCAAGCCGGTTACTTTTGGTGCGGGTCAGCAAAAAAGTAATGGTGTCGCGCACGCCCATCAAAGCAAAGGACAGGTCTTGCCGGCGCTGCAACGAAACTGCCGTGGTGAGAAAGTCGCCCACCACGCTGGCCGTGGGGCTGATGCCATTGGTCTGCAAAAAGTTGTTCACCAGTTGCGCTCGCGCAAGGGGATCGGGCTCCATGGCTGCAAACTGGCTGAAATACAAATCGTAGGTGCTACCCACGCTGCCGGTACCGTTTTGAGCCGGTGTGTTGGTGGCATCTTGGGTGTCAGAAAAACGCCAAACAGTGCGGGCGCTGCGATGATCGAAGCTCAGGCTGTGGGTGTTGCCAAACGAGCGCCGCCCCGCGGTGGCCGATAACTTGGTGCGCTCTGAGGGCAACCAGTTCAAGACCAGGCTTCCTGTGCTGCTGCTTTGCTTGTCCAAGTCTGTGAAGTTGCTGGACTCGCGCCCGGCATTGAGTGACAGGTTGAGCTGCGGGTTCAGCGTGTAACTGAGACCCAGGCTCATGCTGTCTGACTCGGTGGGGCGCCCACTACTGTAGTCCACACGCTGACGTGACAGGTCGGCTGACCACCCCAGGCTTCGGAACGCCGAGGCGTTGCTAAGTCGGATGCTGCTGTCGGTGTTAGCCGAATTGGCGCCGACATTACCTTTGCTGTTGCTCACCGAGCGACTCAGGCGCGCCTCGTAGTTGGCCAAATCGCCGAAGCGGCCACGCAGATACGGCGCCAACCGGTAGTTAGAGACCTCGGTACGGTTGCTATTGATCGCCGTATTGCTCGTGGACTGGGGTCCAAAGGCCGAGATGTTTTGCTGCGAAATGGTGCCACTGAAGTCAATAAACGCCCAGTTGTCAATGGCTTCAAAGCTACCAAACGTGTTGAGCGCGTTCTGATTGCGGTCAGCCGACGTGCCTTGTGCGTAGGCAATACGGCTCAGCGAATAATCCAGGTAAGTCTTGAGCCGCGCGCCTTCGATGCTGATGCGAACACCCGGCGCAATCTCGGTGGTTTGTTCAGACTTGGGGTCTGTGTTGCTGAGGTTGACATTGCTGGTGAGGGTCTCTGTCACCGACACCCGGGGCACAATCGAAACCAGTCGTTTGCCGGCGGTGGCCTCTGCGGTTTGCGCCATCGCGCCAGCCACAGCAGACAGCAGCAACCCCGCTAGACAAGCGTCAGCCAGGACTGCACGCCTGACGGTGATCAGAGTGCGGTCAGACGAGCTCATTCCACCTGCTCTTGGCCATAACCGTTGGCGTAGCCATAGCCGTAGCCATAGCCGCCCTTGGTCAAGGAACTGGACCGGTTCAGCAGCAACATCTTGACCGGGCAGGACTCAATGGTAGAGATCGCTTGCTTGACCTCAGACTGCAGCGTCTTGCCCGCATGTACCACCACCACAATTTGACCCATGTGGGTGGCCAACACGCGCGCCTCCGTGGTGATCAGCAACGGCGGGGAGTCAAACACAATGATGCGGTCCGGGTAACGCGCCGCCATGTCCTCCAGCAAACGCACCATGGCGTCACTGGCCAGCAGCTCGGTGGCACGCGGGTGCGGCGTCCCACTGGGCAAAATAGTGAGCTTCTCCACATTGGTTTTGAGCAACACCGAAGACAAATCCCTGGCGTCACCCAGCACCAGATCCAGCAACCCGGGGCCGTCTGGCAGCCCCAGCATCTTCATGACCGAGGGGCGCGCCACATCGGCGTCCACCAGCATCACCGTGTTGTCGAGCTCGGTGGCAATACTCATGGCCAGATTGATGGAGGTAAAGCTCTTGCCTTCACCCGGCAAGGCGCTGGTGACCATGATCAGATTGCCATTGGCCAGAATGGAGGCGCCCTTGCCCATGGCGTTCTTGATCAGGGGCCGCTTGATCACCCTGAACTGGTCCGCCATTTGCGACCGGGCAGACCCCGGGCTGATGATGCCCGTGGCAGCCAGCATGTCCAGGTCAATATCCACCCGGCGGGACACCGTGACGGGTGCCGCGGGCTCGGGCGGGGGCACGACTTCAGGTACCGCCACAGGAGGAGGTGCGATGGTGGGCGGCGCTGGCATCTCGGCACCCGCTTGACGCAGTTGCTCCAGACGTTTGGCGGCCTGTTCGATCAAGCTACTCATAGATCTTTCATCCTGCCTGTCTGGACATCAGGAACAGTGCCAGCATGCCGACACCGAACACAGCAACCAGGGCGCCGGTCGCACCCAAAAACTTCTTCAGCTCGGTGCGCCGCCGTTGGGTGGAGCCATCATCCATCACCAAAGACACCACACCCAGCAGCGGCAAGCCCAAAGACTCACTCATGGCATAGGCGTCGTAATACACCGCGCGGACCTGGCTCAGCAAAAAGGTCACACCCAGCCCGGCCGCCAACGCAGCAATCAGGGCCAAGGGCATGAGCAGCATGCGGTTGGGGGCCACGGGCTTGGCCGAGGCGCGCGGCGGGTCAATCAGCCGAAAATCTGCCACACCGGTGGCACTCTCCAAATCACCCGACAAGGTGGCCGACTCGCGCCGCGAAACCAGGTCGTTGTAGTTTTTCTTGTTGATCTCGTAATCTCGATTGAGCTGGGCAAACTCAGCCTCAACCTGGGGCGCCGTTTTCATGGCTTCACGGGCGCGGTTAAAGCGGGCATCAAACTCAGCCACACGGGCGCGCAGTGAGGCCACCTGCACTTCAGATGTCGCCATCACACGGCTCAACTCCTGATACGCCGGGCTGGTGCTCACCAAAGCGGTTGTCGGGTTGGCCATGGCCGTTTTGCGCAACTCCTGAACCTCTTTGCGCTTGAGATCTTCCAGCTCCTTGATCAGGCGGCGCGCACTCGCCACGTCGGGGTGCTGCTCGGTAAAGCGCTGCAACAGGGCATCCAGGTTACGGCGCTGGGCATCAATGCGGCCATCAATTTCAGGGGTGGAAATAGCCGCGGGCGTATCCGACATCAGGCTCTTGGAATGCGCAGCACGCTCCAAGTCCAACTGTTTTTTGGCTGCATCACGGGCGTTTTCTGCCTCACGCAGTTCCAGCCTGGCCTGGCTGAGCTGGGCACTGATGGCGCTGAACTGACCCGCCATGTCCTTGCCGTCAGCGGTCTGCAAGTCAATGTTACGCAGCTTGAACTCTTTCAGGCGAGTTTCGGCTTCTTCCAGCTTCACCACGTAGGTCTTGATCTGTTCCTCGATGAATTTCTTGGCGGTGTCAGAGTCTTTGCGCGAGCTGCCCATACTGGACTCGACAAAAATGGACACCAGCGACTGCACCACCTTCTTGGCCTTCTCGGGGCTCGGGTCGCGAAAAGCCAGGGTGTAAATGTTGTCACGCCCGACGTTCTTGATTTCAAGGGTCTTGCTCAGGTTGTCAATCAAGGCCTCTTGCGCCGCCTTGGAGGTGTCGCCCAGGTCCAGATCGGCCATGCGGATCAGTTTTTCAACGTTGGGCCGGCTGATGAGCGTCCGGCTCAACATCATGACCTGTTGCTCTACGTTGGGCTGCACCGCCAAGCCCGACATCAAGGGCTTGAGGATGGACTGGGTATCCACAAAAATACGCGCCGAGGCTTCGTACTTGTCCGGCACCGACAACACCACCACCGAGCCAATGACAGTGACCACCCACGCCACCAGAAGCCCGCGCCAGCGGTGCTTCCACATGCCCCGGGCAATGGTGGTGATCTGACCAATCAGTTCATCCATGAAGCTTAAAACCAACCTTGTGGAATGATCAGCACATCGCCCGGCTTCATTTCAACGTTGGCAGAGATGTCACCCCGCTTGATCAGGTCTTTGAGGCGCACTGAGTAGCGTTTGCCACCTTCAGCGGCACGGGTAATAGAGGCCCCATTGCCATCGGCAAAGTCAGTCAACCCGCCCACGGCAATCATCACATCCAGCAGCGTCATCTTTTGCTTGTAGGGCAAGGCTTGGGGCTTGGCGGCCTCACCCACCACACGGATCTGCTCGCTGTAGGGGCCAATGAAGTTGGTCACGATGACCGTCACCACCGGGTCGCGCACCAACTTGCTCAAGGCTTTTTCGACCTCACGGGCGATTTCGACAGATGTTTTACCTTGCACCACCAGCTCGTCCACCAGGGGCGTGGTGAGCTTGCCATCTGGCCGCACCGGCACCGACATGGACAACTCGGGGTTGCGCCAGACAATGATGTTCAAGTTGTCACCCGGACCCACCAGGTAGTTGTAATCAGGGGTGGCCGCAGCAGCAGGTGCCGCCGGGTAGGTGCTGGTGCTGGAGGCACAACCCACCAGCCAAACCGCCAACAGGCCGAGTCCGGCCATGCGCCCCAATGAGCCCAAGACAGAAGCAGTCGATGTAAAAATTTTCAAGATAAATCCCCTTGTAGAAGGTGCAAGAAATATAACGCATTTGGGACGCGGTCCCGAGCGCACCGGCAAATCAAGCTGAAAGCAGCGGCAATACCCCAAGCTGGCATCACGCCAGCAGCCCCGCCACCCCCGCTTCGCACAAGTCAAGCACACGCTCAAACCCGGCCAGCGCGCCGTGATAGGGGTCCGGGATTTCGGCAACGCTCAACTGTGGAGCGTAGTCCAAGAGCAGCCGCAACTTCGTGTGGTGTTGACTGGGTGCGCGCTTGCGCAGCGCAGCCAGGTTCGACGTGTCCATGGCCAAAATCAAATCAAAGTGATCAAAGTCCTGCTCAACAACCTGCCGTGAACGGGTCTTGGCTGGCTCGTACTGCCGCGCCAGCAACACCGATTTGGCTCGAGCGTCAATTCGCTGGCCACCGCGTTGGGCATGGGTTCCGGCAGCGGCCCACTCAAACTCAGCGCCCCGCCCCGCAAGACGCGTCATTTTTTGAGCCACAGCCAGCGCCATGGGCGAGCGGCAGACATTTGCAGTGCAAACCATCAGTATCTTTGGCATATGTTTTCATTCTAATTTGTGTGTTTACACGCCGTGGATGAGGTAATAATGATTGACACCATGCGGACCGACGCCCGTTGCCGCAGTCGCCCGACCCACACCGCTGACCCATTGGGGGCAAGAAATGACCGAGCTTTCGTCTGACCCGGCTTTAACCCAAGGCCCTGTCGCCATACTCACCCGGGTTGAAAAAACCTACCACATGGACTCCGTGAGTGTGCCCGTCATCAAAGGCGTGAGTGTGCTGGTGCGCCATGCCTGCTTTACGGTGCTGCTGGGCCCGTCGGGCAGCGGCAAGACCACGCTACTCAATATGTTTGGCTGCATCGACAAACCCGACAAAGGCGAAATTGTGGTGGCCGACTGCAAGGTGGGCGAACTGTCCGACGATGACTTGTCTGATTTCAGAGCCAAACACATTGGCTTTATTTTTCAGAACTTCAACCTGCTGCCGGTGTTAAGCGCCTACGAAAACATTGAATACCCGCTGCTGCTGGCCGGCGCCTCGGCCAAACTGCGCGGTGAGCGTGTGCCCAAGCTGTTGGAAGCGGTGGGTCTGTCTGACCGGGCCAACAACCTGCCCGGGCAAATGTCGGGTGGGCAGCGCCAGCGCGTGGCCATTGCGCGCGCCTTGGCACGCAACCCCAAGGTAGTGATTGCCGATGAGCCCACTGCCAACCTCGACAGCGAAACCGGCGCCTCCATCCTGGCGCTGATGCGGCACATGGTGGAGCGTTATGGCGTCTCGTTTATTTTTTCGTCGCACGACCCCGAGGTGATCAAGGCGGCCGACGACACGATCTTTTTGAAAGACGGACTGATACGCGGCATCAGGCGCAAAGGCGTGGAGACCACATCATGATGACCTTGTCTTTGGCGGTACGCAATTTGCTGCGCAACCGGCGCCGGTCGCTGGCAACGCTGCTGGCCATGGCCATTGGATCCACCTCCATTTTGTTGTTTGGTGGCTTCAGTGCCAACATCAATTACATGATGCATACCCACCATGTGCGCACCGGTGGGCACCTGCAAATTCAGCACCGCGACTTTTATTTGTATGGCAACGGCAACCCAAGTGCATACGGGATAGACGGCTACGACAAGCTCATGGCTGCCATTCAAACCGACGAGGTGTTGCGCGAGATGGTGCTGGTGGCCTCACCCACGCTGCAATTTGGCGGCATTGCCGGCAATGCTGCCGCCAATGTGTCGCGCACCATCATTGGCAACGGCTTTGTGGCCAAAGACATCAACCGCATGCGGCAGTGGAACGACCTGCAGGTGCAAACCAAGGCGGCGCCCTTTGCACTCGAGGGTGCACCTGCTGACGCAGCCATGGTTGGCGTGGGGG
>JAIFMR010000023.1 GCA_020048255.1 Rhodoferax sp.
GAAGGGCAATCTCCAGAAAATGACCAAAGAACTCATCATACAAGTGGGGCATGCGCTGGCACGGTGACCTGAGTCACTCAGGGCCGCGCGTAATAATTTGGTTTGAGCATGGGTCATTAACCTGTTATGAAAAAAGAGGCAGGGTCGACTGCCCAAAGTGATGCAGTGAAGTGGCTACAAAAATCCTCGGCTCCAGACGAGACCTTATGGTTTTGAATTGGGACTGCTACGCATGATTCCCAGCATGCTCTTAATTGGCGTAGTGCTGCCATCGGCCATTTCGGGCTTGGCAACATTCATTCCAAACGGTTTCCAAATGGTCGTGAATCCGGAGGTCTACCGCTCTGGCTTTGACGTGACGGACCGGAGATTTGCGTTTGTCACCTCAGAAATGCTGAGCCAGCCGACACATCGGATGCCGTAAACCCACCTGTCCACAAACTCAATGGGCCAGCGGTGCAGTGATTTGTTCGATGCGGGCCAGCGCATCAACTGTAAGTTTGGGGATCACTGCGACGGCGCCCAGCGATGGCGAGTTGGCTCAAAGTGCAACCCAAGTCGCTGGCCACAGCTTCAAGTTTCGTCACGGCAGCATTTTTGGCGCTGTCCGTCAAGCCTTCCACCAAGAAGCTCATCCCCTTCACGGCCCCTCGGCTTTCTGGGGGAACACCGTTGCGGTACTTGCCAGACAGCAAACCACTCGCCAAGGGACTCCAGGTGGTCAGACCCAATCCGATCTCATCGTAGAGCTTTGAATATTCCTGCTCAACTCGCTGACGATGAAACAGGTGGTACTGAGGCTGCTCCATCACGGGTTTGTGCAAATGATGCCGCTGTGCCATGTCCCAGGCTGACCGAATGTCTTGCGCGGACCATTCGCTTGTGCCCCAATACAGCGCTTTGCCAGAGCTAATCATGTCGCTCATGGCCCAAACGGTTTCTTCGATCGGTGTGTTGGGATCGGGGCGATGGCAGTACACCAGATCAATGAAATCCAAGCCCATGCGCTTGAGTGAACCGTCAATCGCTTGTGACAGGTATTTGCGGTTGAGGGTGTCCTTGCGATTGGCCGTGGGGCCCTCCGCCGGCAGTCCCCAAAAGAACTTGGTCGACACGATGTAATTCAGGCGTGGCCATTTCAGAGCCTTGATCGCCTCACCCATGACGATTTCACTTTGTCCCTGCGCATAAGCCTCGGCGTTGTCAAAAAAATTGACGCCTGCATCAAAGGCAGCAGCCATCATCTCGCGGGCCGCGGAAGTGTCCACTTGATTGTGATATGTCACCCAGGAGCCCAAAGAGAGCTCACTGACTTGAAGGCCACTGTGGCCAAGTCGACGGTATTGCATGGATATATCTTTCTGTGTCATTGCCGATGGCGAGAGGCTAACAGTCTCTGAGAGTCTGTGTTTTACCGGGTGAATGTCGGGTTGCTTCTGTCACGTGAATCGAGCCAATGAAAGAGGTGAGTTGTCTTCCTGTGTCATCAGGCGGCGCATACCGCTGCAGCGATATCCAGAGAGCGCAATCGCAATGGCGGTTCGAAAATATCACATACCAGCATGAATTCATTGGCCTGGGTGCTTTGTGCCAATGCCTGCAGGCCGGCGCCAACCTTGACTGGCCCGCCGATCACCGCTGCAGCCAGAAAGTCACCGATAGCAGCACGCTCCTGCGGGTGCAGTTGCTCCATAAAGTTGGCTACCGGCGCCTGCAAACGTTGGCGATCCCCGCTCAAGATGCCCAGAACACGCTGATAAGTGCTGCTGGCCAGGAATTCCGCCTCTGCGTCAGTCGGTGCAGCAATCAGGGGGACGCCAACAATGGCGTAGGGTTTGGCCAATTGTTTGGACGGTCGAAACCGGTTCTTGTACAGGTCAAGGGCCTGGTGCAACAGGCGAGGCGCAAAGTGGGCCGCAAAGGCGTAGGGCAGCCCTCGCTCAGCAGCCAGTTGCGCAGAAAACAGACTGGAGCCCAACAACCAGATAGGTACATGCGTGTTTTGTCCTGGCATGGCGACGATTCCTGGACCAGGTTGCGCTGGCCCAAGAAGTCTTTGCAGTTCTGCCACATCGCGCGGGAAATCCTGTTCCGTTTCCACCCGGTCGCGACGCAGGGCGCGCATGGTAGCCCTATCGGTTCCTGGTGCACGACCCAGCCCCAAGTCAATGCGACCCGGATACAGCTCTGCCAACGTGCCAAAGGCTTCTGCCACCACCAGTGGAGCGTGGTTGGGCAACATGATGCCGCCTGAGCCTACCCGTATGTGGTGGGTACCGCCCGCGATGTGACCAACCAGCACTGCAGTGGCAGAACTGGCGATACCAGCCATGTTGTGGTGTTCCGCCAGCCAGTAGCGTGTAAAACCAAGTGACTCTGCGTGGCGTGCGGTCTGGAGTGCGATGGCCAACGCCTCAGCCACCGTGCCACCTTCGCGCACGGCAACCAGGTCGAGCATGGAAAGTTTGATATTTTTGAGATTTGTCATAAGTGACCGATCCTGCACCAAATCCAATGTGTGGGTTCAATGCGATGGATAAGCCCTGAAGTGGCTGTGGCGTGGCGAGGTTAAAGTTCTACCTGTGAACGCAATGGGACTACATCAACACAAACGAGGAGCATCGTGTGCACCCCCTTTTCAGCCTCAAAGACAAAGTGGCCTTGGTGACTGGCGCCGGCAGTACACAGGGTATCGGTTTTGCCTGTGCGCAATTGCTGGCGGAGTTGGGCGCCAGGGTGGCGCTGACGGCCACGGGTCCACGCATTCATGAGCGAGCGCAGACGCTGCGCGATGATGGCCACGACACCAGGGGTTATATAGCCGATTTAACGGACCGTCCCGCCACCCGGGCTCTCGTCGATCAGGTTGTGGCCGATTTTGGTCACATTGACATTTTGGTGAACAACGCCGGGATGGCCAAGGAGGGTGCCCC
The DNA here is from genome assembly GCA_020048255.1 of Rhodoferax sp. Classification (GTDB taxonomy): domain Bacteria; phylum Pseudomonadota; class Gammaproteobacteria; order Burkholderiales; family Burkholderiaceae_C; genus Rhodoferax. The sequence continues at coordinate 2,934 of JAIFMR010000023.1, forward strand.
TGAGATTTTTCAGCTCTTTCACGAACTTGATGATGACGAATGGGATACCGGCATGGCGCGCAACCTGACAACTTGCTACAACGTCACGCGCAGCGTACTGCCGGGTATGCGCGAGCGTCGCTACGGGCGCATCATTAACATTTCGTCCACCACCGGCACCTTGGGCAGCAACTTCGGAGAGGCCGCATACAGCGCTGCCAAGTCAGCGATGCTGGGAATGAGCCTGAGCATTGCGTTAGAAACCGCAATCCATGGCATCACCATCAACAACGTGGCGCCCGGCTGGATAGCCACGGCCTCTCAAACTGAACTGGAGAAGATTGCCGCCACTTACACGCCACTCAAGCGTGCGGGCACAGCCATGGAGGTTGCTGCGATGGTGGCTTTTTTGGCCAGTCCCGCAGCAAGCTATATCACTGGACAGCTCATGGTGGTCGATGGTGGCAACTTCCTGCAAGAAAGCAAAGGCCCGTGAACTGTTTCCTTGAGTCGATAGTCTCCCGTCAGAATACGTCTCAGGCTTACCAGCCAATGGCTTTGGGTAACCACAACGCCACTTGGGGAAACTTGAACAAAATCACCAGTGCGATGCCCTGCAGGATGATGAATGGCACCACACCTCTGTAAATATCTTTGATGGTGATACCCACGGGGGCTACGCCCTTCAGATAAAACAAAGCCCAACCGAAGGGGGGCGTCAAAAACGATGATTGCAAATTAACTGTAATCAACATAGCCAACCACACGGGGTCAACACCCTGCGACAACAAAATCGGCAAAAACAGAGGCACTGCAATGTAGCTGATCTCAATCCACTCAATAAAGAAGCCTAGCAAAAAGATCATCAACATCATGAACCACACAGCGGTGTCGACCCCCCCTGGCAGCATTTCAAACAGGCGCGCAATCAGGTCTTCGCCGTGAAGCCCGCGAAACGACAGGGCAAAAACTTGAGCTGCCATCAGAATAAACATCATCATGGCTGTGATCTTGCTGGTGTCGAGCGCCACCTCCTGCAAGATTTTCCATTTGAAACGACCAGACAGCATGGTGATCAGCACTGCCCCCACAGCGCCCATGGAGGCTGCTTCGGTGGGCGCTGCCACTCCGCCCACAATGGACCCCAGCACCGCCACTACCAGCATGATGGGTGGGATCACCACTTTGATAAAGCGCATGCCCAGCTCGCGCCGCGTTACATCGTTGCGTTCTGCCAGCGGAATCGGCGGCATGGAGTCAGGGTCGAGCCAACCGCGTATGAGCAAGTAAACGATGTAGATGACAGCGAGCATCACGCCGGGCCCTACTGCCGCGGCAAACAAGGTGCCAACCGACAGCTGCATGATGTCGGACAGCAAAATTAAGATCAGGCTAGGCGGAATGATCTGCCCCAGACAGCCCGATGCACAAATCACCCCACAAGCCAGGCTTTTGTCGTAGCCGCGGCGCACCAGTGTCGGCAGCGCCAACAGACCCAATGTGATGACCGTGGCACCCACGATACCGGTCGTCGCCCCCATCAGCACACCAAACAGCACAATGCCCACACCCATGCCGCCGCGCAGACCGCCGGCGAGGTGACCCATCACATCCAGTAAGTCGTCGGCCAGGCGAGACTTTTCCAGCATCACACCCATAAATACGAATAGTGGGATCGCCATCCACTGGTAACCCGCCACAATGCCGTAAAAGCGTGCCGGAAGCAGATTGAACAGTGAGTCTCCAAAGCCAAGGTAGCCGAAGATGAAGCCCACCGCAGCTAAGCTCGTGGCAACTGGAATGCCAATCATGAGCAGGCAGAAGAAACCTACCAGCATCAAGATGGCGTAAGTTTGGGGTTCAAACATCTTCCAGCTCCCCTGGCGCGCGGTAGGTCTGGACGATGCGCATGAGCTGTCCGACCGACTGAAACACCAGCAGGCTGTAACCCACCGGTATTAGTCCTTTGACTATCCAGCGAAGCGGAATGCCACCGGGGTCCGGCGACTGCTCATTGATGGCATAGGCCTGCCCCACATAGCCCACCGACAGGGCTACAAACAGAAGTGCCACCACGATGATGAGCAGCACAGAGATCACGTCCACCCAGAACTGGGCGCGAGAGCCGTAACGCGCATAAAAAAGATCCACCCGCACGTTGTCCCCGCGCTGCAAGGCGTGGCTCATGCCCAGCAGAATCAGGGCGGCGAGCAGATGCCATTCCAACTCTTGGGCCCAGACTGACCCCAAACTGAACATGTAGCGCAACAACACATTGACAGCCACCAGCGAGATCATGGCCAGCGCCAACCAAGCCGTCAGTGTGCCAATGTGGTCAATCAGTGCTTCGATACGGACAACGGCACGGGCGATTCTTTTTTGCATCAAACTGGCCTTCGGCTTTAACCACGCACGGTGCTGTGGTATGCGCCTTCACTCACGTCAGCCCAGCGCTGGTACTTAGCCATGAACGCCATGTAAGAGTCGTGCACCTTCTTGGTCATCGGGTCTTTTGCCACGGCTTCGGCCAGCACCTTGTCGGTCTCGGCACGCAACGCTTTGATGACACTGTCGGGCAAGGGTTTGGCAATCACTTTTTGGTTCTTAATCAGGTCTTCCATGGCGTCGGCATTGGCCTTTTGGCACCAGCCTTCACTGATCACGTTGCATGCAGCCGCAGCGTTTTGCACAATCGCCTGCAAATCTTTGGGCAGCGTTTGCCACGCGGCCTTGTTGATGAGCAACTCCGACACGGTGGCTGACTCATGCCAGCCCGTGGTGTAGTAAAACTTGGCCGCCTTGTGCAGCCCCAGGCGGCGGTCTTGGTAGGGGCCAACAAACTCAGCGGCATCGATCACACCGCGCTCCAGTGCTGGGAAGATTTCACCGCCCGGCAGTACCTTCACATCCACCCCCAGGTTGGCGTACACCTTGCCCGCCAGCCCAGGAATGCGCATCTTGAGACCTTTGAGGTCAGCAACCGTCTTGATTTCTTTCTTGAACCATCCAGTCATCTGTACACCGGTATTGCCGCAGGGCATGGCCACCATACCAAATGGTGCATACACCTCGTTCCACAGGTCAATGCCGCCGCCGTCGTACAGCCAACCGTTGATGCCCTGAAAGTTCATGCCAAACGGTACCGCTGTGAAATACTGTGCAGCAAATGTCTTGCCCGTCCAGAAGTAACTGTTGGCGTGGTTCATTTCAACTGTGCCGGCGCGAACAGCGTCAAAGCCTTCAAACGCTGGAATCAATTCACCAGCGCCAAACACCTGAATGTTGAGGCGACCGTCGGACATCTCCTTGATGCGCTTGGCCAGGTCAGTGGCGCTGCCTGGGCCGTCGAAGTAAAACGGTGAGCCCTTCGGATAAGCGCTGGTCATTTTCCAGTTGAAAGTACCCTTGCCTTGGGCATGAACAAGCGACGGTGCGCTCAGGACGCCACCAGAAATAGCGGCGGTCGTGAGGAATTTGCGGCGAATCAGCGTCATGTGAGGTAGCTCCATATGCATTTGAGGTTTAACAGTCGGGGCGAAACCGTTTGTAAATCGGTCTATTAACTACAAAGCAAAAGCTATGCCACATGAATAATTGATTTAAGTTATTGATTTATATATGTTTTATCAATTTTGAAAAATCTGCCTTGTTTGCGCGTGCACTCGAAAAATCTAAAGTTTTCAAAAGTATCCATGCTGAATGTTTTGAAATTTGATCAATTGATTTCATTTGGATGCTATTCCATGCCACTTGGATGTCTTTCAATTCATGCAATAACTCAAAACAGCCACTAAAAATGACAATTGGCACCGAGATCACTCTCGGTGCATTCATGCGCGCATTTGCACCAGGATGGGGTAAACCCTTGATTTTTGACGTTGAACTAAAGCCGTGCGCCACCGCGCCGGTTTTTAACGCGAGTCATCAGTGTCTTGCAGTCCACCGACAAAATTTCTGGACGGTTGAAGATGCGTTTGCGCACAAAGGCGTCAAAGGTCTCCATGCTGTCGGTGAGCGCGTGGACATGCAAACTTTGCAAGTCACTCATGATGTAAAGGCTCACCACTTCATGGCAGTCTGCCAATTCTTGGGAGACTGCTTCTAGCGCCGCCGGCGCCACGCGAATGTCAACAAAAGTTGAAATCACTTTTCCCAGTTTCTCTGGGTTGATCACTGCCCCGAAAAGTTCGATGACCCCACTGCTGACCAGTGCTTGCACCCGTGCGCGGGCATAGGCCCGCGACACGCCCAACTGACGCGCAATGTCGGCAAAGGAGGCGCGGCCGTCTTTGACCAAGATGTTGAGCAGGGCGCTGTCGATCTTGCTGAGAAGTACGTCGGACGTACCAGGTGTGGGGCTCGCGGGCATGGTCCGCCTTTCAAGAGGGATGTGTATCGATCGGGTGCTTGCTAGTGTAGTAACGCATTTTGTTGCAGACGCTCACTTTCATGGGCGCAAATCACGGAGTTGCCAAGAACGCGGCCGTGATATTTAGGCGGGGACTTTCAGAGGCAAACAACCGTCGGTGGGTGAATCAAGACGTTGGGCGACCCAAAATTGTGCATGCAATATGATGCTCCACAAGTCAAAATGACAAAAGGTCCATGCAAGAAGTGTTTCAATGAAAGAATATGAAGAGCTTTGCTCTGGACGTGAAATGCAATTGATGAATTGTCATTGCATACAAACAACTTAGAAAATACACAACAATTTTCATTCAATATGGCACGCTCTGTGCATGTTGGGCAAGACAGCAACGCAGACTTTGAATGATGAATATGAAACCGATCAACATACGACTTCTCCAGTGGCTTTTTGCCAACACGGCTGGCGTTGCCTGCGTCGGGTGGCGTGCAAACGCAAACCAAATCCGGTCATGGTGTGGGACGGAAGCTTGCGATGACAAGCTTCATGACTTGATGATCTCTGCCTGATCTGCTGGAATTAACAAGACACTAGAACGACCACATGAGCAGTTCTTCCAAGCAAGACCTGGCGGCCGCTCGTGGTGGTTTGGCCGACTCGGTGTGTCGATTGATTGCGGATGAAATAGCCTTGGGCCATTTTGCACCCGGTACCAAGCTTGATGAGCTGATGTTGGCCAGCCGCTTCAGTGTGTCGCGGACACCCGTTCGTGAGGCGCTCAAGCAGCTTTCCATCATGGGTTTGGTTGACTGTAGACCCAATCGTGGGTCCGTGGTATCTGCAGTCAGTCCAGCCAAGCTGGACCAGATGTTCGAAGCCATTGGTGAACTGGAGGCCTCTTGTGCACGTCACGCCGCGCTGCGCATGACGCAAGATGATCAGGCTTTGCTTCTTGAATTGCAGCAAGAAGGGCGAGCTGCCATGCAGTCGCAGGACTTTAATCGCTACGACATCAACAATCTGGCCCTGCACAACATGATTATTCGCTGCAGCTATAACCAGATATTGATCGACTTGACGGTAGGTTTGCGACATCGTGTGGCACCGTTTCGTCGTACCCAATTCCGAAATCTGGAGCGGATGGGTGAGTCATTTGAAGAACACACTGTTTTAGTGGATGCCCTTCTGGCACACGATGCCATGGCGGCTTACCGTCAAATGCGTGTGCACCTCCAATCAGCCCGATCCGCGACCTCGCGGGTGGCTCCAGCGTGGTCAAGCACCTCATTGCAGACCGATATTTAATGTTGAAAAAGACTATCTTATGAATCCTATTCTTGGCATGCGTGGTGCAGTGGTTTCACCTCACTCCCTGGCGTCTCAGGCTGGTCTTGCTGTTTTGCGTGAGGGTGGTAATGCCATCGAGGCGACGATTGCTATGGCCTCCACATTGGCCGTGGTTTACCCTCACATGACGGGTATTGGTGGTGACGGTTTTTGGCTCTTGCACCGACCAGGTCATCCCGTGTTATCGATTGATGCCTGTGGTGCTGCCGGTGCCGCAGTGACTCGTGATTTGTACCAGGGTCTCGAAACTATTCCGTGGCGTGGTCCTTTGGCGGCCAACACCGTGGCCGGTACGGTCTCAGGTTGGGGCGCAGCGTTTGAGCACAGCCGCACACAATGGGGTGGCAAGCTGCCCTTGTCACGCTTGCTAGAGAGTGCGATTCATTACGCGACGCACGGTTTTCCAGTCACCCATAGCCAAGAAGAAAACACGCGCAGCAAGCTCAAGGAGTTGCAGGCTCAACCCAACTTTGCCAAAACCTTTTTGCGCGATGGCGCACCGCCTGTGTATGGCAGCCGTCACGCGTTTCCAGAACTGGCAACAACGCTGGCACAAATTGCGCGCGCGGGCACTGACGACTTTTACCGCGGTGATCTCGCTCAACAAATCGGGCAAGATTTGGCCATGGTTGGTAGTGCGATCACTGCAGAGGATTTGGCAGCACATCACGCTCAGATCAAAGCCCCCTTGCATTTGAAACTGTCCAATGCGACGGTTTACAACATGGCACCACCAACGCAAGGTCTGGCGTCTTTGATGATTTTGGGAACATTTGACCGGATCAGGCAAAGTGGCTGGACCCCTGATAACGCAGCAGGCATTCATGCCCTGGTGGAATCGACCAAGCAGGCGTTTCTTCAACGCGACAAGTTCGTTACCGACCCCAAACACATGTCTGTTGATGCACAGACTTTATTGACAAACGCTCGACTTGACGCCATGGCAGCGGCTGTGCCTCAGAATTCAGCCAGCCCGTGGCCTGCCCCCGCTTCAGACGGAGACACAACTTGGATGGGCGTCACCGATTCAGAAGGGCGCGCGGTCAGCATGATCCAAAGCATTTACTTTGAGTTTGGCAGTGGTGTTGTGTTGCCGCAAAGTGGTTTCTGGTGGCAAAACCGGGGCTGTTCCTTTGATTTGCGTCCCAACCGGTTACGCAGCCTGGAGCCTGGTCGCAAGCCGTTTCACACCCTCAATCCGGCGATGGCACAACTTGATGATGGACGTCTCTTGGTGTACGGCACCATGGGCGGAGAGGGTCAACCCCAAACCCAGGCTGCGGTGTTCTCGCGTTACGTTTGGGGTGGGCACAACGTGCGTACGGCCGTCGCCGCGCCGCGCTGGTTACTGGGACGCACCTGGGCCGAGCAAAGCACCTCATTGAAGCTGGAGGGCCGTTTCGCACCAGACACCATTCAGGCCCTGCGCGATCTGGGTCACCCGGTCGAGGTGGTGGCGGATTTCGACGAGCGCATGGGCCATGCCGGCGCTTTGGTGTTGCATTCCAACGGGTTGATAGAAGGTGGTGAAGATCCCCGCAGTGATGGTTGTGTTGCAGCTTGGTAAGCCTTGCATTGATCACACCCATGATGCTGTTTGAACTGTCCGGATCCGAGACATCAAGAAAGTTACTGAATGGAAATCTTTGACAATTTCAGCGCGACCTGGCTGCTCGGACTCGCCGTGGCATTGTTGGCAACAGGTGTTGTCGCGGGTGTCTTGGCGGGCCTGCTCGGGGTGGGGGGTGGCATTGTGATTGTGCCGGTGCTCTACCACCTGTTCACTCTGTTGGGTATTGATGAGTCGGTACGCATGCATGTCACTGTGGGAACGTCGCTTGCGACCATCATCCCGACGTCCATCATGTCGTCACGCGCCCACCGCAAGCGCGGTAGTCTGGATATGGGTTTGTTGAAAAAACTCATGCCGTCGGTGGTTGTAGGTGTTCTGTTGGGTTCGGTGGCCAGTGGATTTCTCAGTGGGCGCGTGCTGACGGCCGTGTTCGCCGTCATGGCCATGCTGGTGGCGATGAACATGGCGTTCAAACGGGATGGTTTTGCGCTGGGTGATGGTTTGCCTGGGCCGTTGGGCACGTCGCTTATTGGGGGGGCCATAGGCGGAATTTCCACCCTCATGGGCATCGGTGGTGGCACGTTGAGCGTCCCAATTCTGAATGCTTTCAAGACGCCTATGCACACGGCGGTGGGTACGGGTGCCACCTTGGGTATGGTGATCAGTCTGCCGGGCGCTTTGAGTTTTCTGATCAATGGACTGGGTGTGCCCCATTTGCCACCAGGCAGCATTGGCTATGTCAATGTGCTGGGAATGGCCTTGATTGTTCCTGCAACCATGGCCACCACCTCGTGGGGAGCGCGATTGGCCCATTCGATTGATGCAAAGCGCTTGCGGCAGGTGTTTGCAGTGTTTCTTGCCCTCACGTCCTTGCGCATGTTTTACGGACTATTGGCTTGACACTCAGTCCATCTAACCTGAGACCCATTTGCATGACCAGCACTGCGACAGCCCTTCTTGAAGTGAAAAATCTTCGCACCAGCTTCAAACATGAAAGTGGTGTGGAGTTCTCCCCCGTGGATGGGGTCAGCTTTTCTGTGCATGCGGGTCGTACGCTCGGCATCGTGGGCGAGTCGGGCTGTGGAAAAAGTGTGACATCCCTGTCCATCATGGGCTTGCTCCCCAAGGGCCAGGGGCGCATTTCCGCGGGGTCCGTGGTGTTTGAGGGGTGCGATCTGGCCACGATGTCAACGCAAGACATGCGCAAGTTGCGCGGTGACCGCATGGCGATGATTTTTCAGGAACCCATGACGTCTCTTAACCCAGCCTTCACCATTGGAAATCAGTTGATTGAAGGTATCCGGGCACATCGTCGCATCAGCGCGAAGGAGGCTCGTACTCATGCCATCGAAATGCTCAGGCGCGTGCGTATTCCATCACCCGAACAGCGCATTGATGAGTACCCACACAAACTCTCGGGCGGAATGCGCC
>JAIFMR010000051.1 GCA_020048255.1 Rhodoferax sp.
TAGGAACCGACACCATGGCCTCAAGTTTGCTGATTCTGCTGGACGACATCGCCACCATCCTGGACGATGTCGCCGTGATGTCCAAGGTGGCGGTCAAGAAGACGGCCGGTGTTCTGGGGGATGATTTGGCCCTGAACGCGCAACAGGTCACGGGCGTCAAGGCCGACCGCGAGTTGCCGGTGGTGTGGGCGGTGTGCAAGGGGTCCTTGCTCAACAAAGCCATTTTGGTGCCACTGGCGCTGCTGCTGAGTTCGTTTGCGCCCTGGGCCGTGACGCCTTTGTTGATGGCTGGCGGCCTGTTTTTGTGTTTTGAAGGTTTTGAGAAGGTGGCCCACAAGCTGCTGCACAGCCCAGCGGAGGATGCGGCGCACCACCAGGCCCTGGTGACATCACTGGCTGATCCTGCGGTGGACCTGGTGGCGCTTGAGAAAGACAAGATCAAGGGCGCGATCCGGACCGACTTCATTTTGTCCACGGAAATCATCGTGATCGCGCTGGGCATTGTGCAGGGCAGTCCGCTCACGGTACAGGTGGGTGTGTTGTCGGGCATTGCGTTGGCCATGACATTGGGCGTGTATGGCTTGGTGGCCTTGATCGTCAAGCTCGATGACATGGGGCTGTATTTGAGTCAATTGCCGGGCGTTTCTGGCGGGCGGGCGCTGCAGCGCCGCGTGGGGGAACTGATTTTGATCGCTGCCCCGTGGTTGATGAAAACGCTGTCGGTGGTCGGCACGCTGGCCATGTTCCTCGTGGGGGGGGGCATTTTGGCCCACGGCTGGCATGGTGTGGGACTGTGGCTGGAAAGCATCAGTCAGATGGGCGGTGCCATGCTGGCACCGGTGCTGTCTGCGCTGTTCAGCGGCTTGCTGGGCGTGGCAGCGGGTGCGTTGACCTTGGTGGCGGTCAAGGCCTTCGCATCCGTTAAAAACAGACTACTATAAGAAAAAGGCCGCTAGCCCTTATGTTGTAAGGGCTGAGTGCTCTTTTTTTTGTATATTGAATGCGGTGACAGTGCGGCTGTCAGGCTTCGCCACCAAAGTGCTGGGTCAGGTTGTCCAAGTATTGCTCGATCATCTTTTCAAATTCGGCTTCAACCACGGGCGCCACCACCATTTTCATCAAGCCAGGTAGCGGCAGGGACAACTCCCCCTTGGAGGCAAAGGTCAGGTGGGTCGACTTTTTCTTGTCCACAATCTTCCAACTGCCCGACACCAGCGCATTGCCTTCGCCGTCAATCGGCGTCCAGATCACCGAGCCCTTGGTTTTGTTGGAAACATAGTTGCAGGCGTAAATGGTTTGCAGGTTGATTTGTGCCAAGCCGATTTTTTGCATTTCCCAGCGGTAACTGCCGCCACCCAGGTCGACCAGCTTGTCGACCTTGGGGAAAAAACTGGCGGACTTGGGCACGTTAGACAAGGTGTCAAACACGGTCTGAAAGTCGGCCTTGACAGCCAGTTCGTAGCCTAAATCGATGTTTACTTTGATCGCCATGGGTGTGCCTCAATGCGGGAATGGTTGTTGAAATGACTCGCTAATGTAAGCAGCCCATGACATCCTGTCAAAAATCAGAGCGAGTTGGCGAATGCTGGTCGCCCCGTCAGGTGGCCATCACCGATATTGCAGCCACAATACCCGCCCAATGACGCCATTGCCCCCCACAACTTTGTTACTGGCCCCGATGGAGGGACTGCTGGACTTCACTTTGCGCGACATTTTGACGCGGGTGGGCGGCGTGGATCGCTGTGTGTCCGAGTTCATCCGCATCACCGACACCTTGCTGCCGGCGCGCGTGTTCACCCGCCTGGTCCCTGAGTTATTGCGTGGCTGCAAGACGGCCGCGGGTGTGCCGGTGCGCCCGCAACTGCTGGGGTCCGACCCGGTTTGCCTGGCCGAGAACGCCGCCCGCCTGACCGAGTTGGGGCCGGACGGCATTGATTTGAACTTTGGTTGCCCGGCGCGGGTGGTGAACCGCCATGGTGGCGGTGCGGCCTTGCTGGACGAGCCTGAACTGCTGTTCAAAATCGTGTCCCAGGTGCGTCGGGCGGTGCCTGCGCATTTGCCGGTGTCCGCCAAGATGAGGTTGGGTCTGAACGATGACACCCGAGCCGAGGAGTGTGCCCTGGCGATTGAGGCTGGGGGTGCCAGTGAACTGGTGGTGCACGCCCGCACCAAGGCCGATGGCTATCGCCCACCAGCCTACTGGGAGCGCGTGGGTGACGTCCGGCAAGTGGTGCGCCTGCCGGTGGTTGCCAATGGCGAGATCTGGACGGTGGCCGATGCACTGGCCTGCCGCGCGGCCAGTGGTTGCAGTGCCTTGATGCTGGGGCGCGGCATGGTGGCCCACCCGGGTTTGGCACTGGCTATTTTGGCCCGGGATGCAGAGACTTCTGGCCAAGTGACGCTGCCCAGCGGAGTGCCAGTACCCGAGCCGGTGCTGACCTGGGCTGGCTTGCTGCCCCTGATCGCTGATTTTTGGCAGATGGTGTGTGCGGATTTACCGGTGGGGCAGCAAACTGGGCGGCTCAAGCAGTGGTTGAATCTGTTGCGACGCTGTTACCCAGAAGCCCAGCTCGCCTTTGAGGCGGTGCGGCGTTTTCACCACCCGGCAGACGTCCAGCGATGGCTGGTATTGCAAGGCCTTGGGCTTGAATAAGGTCGACTTGGCACCATGTCACCTCAGCGGGTAAGCACTTGGCCGGATCGATAGAATGAAAACATGAGTACAAAACCTCCCAAAATCATTCCGCAACGCCCGGTGAAGCCTGAAGAAAATGACTCTGATGGCACGGTGGTGCTGGAGCGGCGTACGCTGAAGACGCGTCCACCCAAGCTGTATCAGGTGTTGATGCTCAACGATGACTACACACCGATGGAGTTCGTGGTGATCGTCATTCAGGAGTATTTTGGCAAGGACCTGGAGACCGCCACACAGATCATGCTGAAGATTCACCTGGATGGCCGGGGCGTGTGTGGTGTGTATTCGCGCGATGTGGCCGCCACCAAGGTGAATCAGGTGTTGGATGCGGCCCACAAGGCGGGGCATCCCTTGCAGTGTGTTTCTGAGCCGGTAGAGTCTTGAAAAACTGAATCCTTTCTCGCACATCCTGATTTCAATTCAGATTACAGTTAACGCTTGAAACAAAGCTATTAAAGGAACCCCATGATTGCCCAAGAATTGGAAGTCAGTCTTCATATGGCGTTTGTTGAGGCGCGCCAGCAGCGCCATGAGTTCATCACGGTGGAGCACTTGCTGCTGGCCTTGCTGGACAACCCCAGTGCGGCTGAAGTGCTCAGGGCCTGTTCGGCCAACATTGATGACCTGCGCAAGTCATTGGTCACCTTCATCAAGGACAACACACCGCAAGTGGCCGGCACAGACGATGTGGACACCCAGCCCACGCTGGGTTTTCAGCGCGTGATTCAACGTGCCATCATGCATGTGCAATCCACCGGCAGCGGCAAAAAAGAAGTCACTGGCGCCAATGTTCTGGTGGCAATTTTTGGCGAGAAAGACTCGCACGCTGTTTATTACCTCCATCAGCAAGGGGTCACGCGGCTGGATGTGGTTAACTTTATTGCCCACGGTATCAAAAAGAGTGATCCGCCGGAGCCGGTCAAATCGAGCGAAAGCCCGGCTGAAGAGCAAGACGCTTCTGCTGAGCGTGGTGAGAAGGCGTCACCCTTGGAGCAGTACACCCAGAACCTCAACCAATTGGCCAAGGACGGCAAGATTGACCCGTTGATTGGCCGCGAGTACGAGGTGGAGCGGGTGATCCAGATCCTGTGCCGCCGCCGCAAAAACAACCCGCTGCTGGTGGGTGAAGCTGGCGTGGGCAAGACCGCCATTGCCGAGGGCTTGGCTTGGCGCATCACGCAAAAGGACGTGCCTGAAATTCTGGCGGATTCGCTGGTGTATTCGCTCGACATGGGCGCCTTGCTGGCCGGCACCAAATACCGTGGCGATTTTGAGCAACGCCTCAAGGGTGTTTTGAAGTCGCTCAAGGACAAGCCCAACACGATTTTGTTCATTGACGAAATTCACACGTTGATTGGGGCAGGCGCGGCTTCTGGCGGGACGCTCGATGCGTCCAATTTGCTTAAGCCCGCACTTAGCTCGGGCGCCCTCAAGTGCATCGGTGCCACCACCTTCACGGAATACCGGGGGATTTTTGAGAAAGACGCCGCGCTGTCACGCCGCTTTCAGAAGGTGGATGTGGTCGAGCCCACTGTTGAGCAGACAGTGGAAATTCTCAAAGGCCTCAAGTCCCGCTTTGAAGAACACCACGGCGTCAAGTACGCTTTGGCTGCCTTGCAAGCGGCGGCAGAGTTGAGCGCCAAGTACATCAATGACCGGCACTTGCCAGACAAGGCCATCGATGTGATCGACGAGGCCGGTGCGGCGCAGCGGATTTTGCCTCCATCCAAGCGCAAAAAAATCATCACCAAGGCCGAGGTGGAAGACATTGTCGCCAAGATCGCCCGCATTCCGCCTGCCAATGTGTCCAACGACGATCGCGGCAAGCTGAAAACGCTGGAGCGTGACCTGAAAAACGTGGTGTTTGGTCAGGACAAGGCGCTTGACATGCTGGCCTCCAGCGTGAAGATGGCGCGTTCGGGCTTGGGCAAGGGCGACAAGCCCATTGGTGCTTTCCTGTTCAGCGGGCCAACCGGTGTGGGCAAGACGGAAGCGGCCAAGCAACTAGCCTACATCATGGGCATTGAGCTGATTCGCTTTGACATGAGCGAGTACATGGAGCAGCACGCTGTCAGCCGTCTGATTGGTGCACCCCCCGGCTACGTGGGGTTTGACCAAGGCGGCCTGTTGACCGAAGCCATTACCAAAAAGCCGCACTGTGTGTTGCTGCTGGATGAGATCGAGAAGGCGCACCCGGCGATTTTCAATGTGCTGCTGCAGGTGATGGACCATGGGACCCTGACGGACAACAACGGGCGCAAATCGGATTTTCGCAATGTCATCATTGTGATGACCACCAACGCTGGCGCTGAGACGATGAACAAGGCCAGCATCGGGTTCACCAACCCGCGCGAGTCGGGTGACGAGATGGCCGACATCAAGCGTATGTTCACGCCTGAGTTCAGAAACCGTCTTGATGCCATCGTGAGCTTCAAGGCGCTCGATGAAAACATCATCCTGCGTGTGGTCGACAAATTCTTGCTGCAGCTCGAAGCCCAGTTGGCAGACAAGAAGGTGGAGGTGACCTTTACCGACAAGTTGCGCAAGCATCTGGCCAAAAAAGGCTTCGATCCGCTGATGGGCGCACGCCCGATGCAGCGTTTGATTCAGGACACGATTCGTCGAGCGCTTGCCGACGAGCTGCTGTTTGGCAGGCTAATTGATGGTGGCCGTCTTACGGTGGACCTGGACGACAAGGATGAAAGCAAGACCGAGGTACTGCTGGATATTTCTCCGCTGCCGAAAAAGGAAGGCAAGTCCAAGCCCGAGGCACAGGAAGCCACGATGAACTAAAGGACAGTCAGGGTGAAAAAAAAGGGTTGATCTTGCGATCAACCCTTAAGGGATCCCTGAACCTGAAGGTTACGAAAGGACCCGAGGAGACAACTGGCAGAAACTCAAAGTTTCAAAATTCGGACTTAGCCAAGTATCTCAGGGTTTCCCCTTAATCTCCAAAGACATGTGGCTAAATTTTTGATGTTTAGCTGATGCTAAACATATGGGGTTCGACTACCGCTTTTTCGAAGCTGGTTTAGCGGTGCTGGTCGCGGTGTTGGCCACAGCATTGAAATTGGCTTCGGCCACTTCGGTAGCTTGCTTCACAGCCTTTTGCACAGATTCCAGCGCATTGTTGGCAGCTGCCACAGCGCTTTTCATCACAGCCACAGCAGTTTCAGAGCCTGCGGGTGCGTTTTTGGCAGCAGAGTCAATCATGCCGGTGAATTTTTGCTGGGCTTCAGCAGCCTGGCTTTCCATGGCTTTGGTGAACTCGCTGGAGGTGCCGGTAGCGATTTCATACAGGTGACGGCTGTAGGCGGCTGTTTTTTCAGCCAGGGGCTGAAGCAAACCAGATTGCAGGGCCAAAAGCTCTTGGGCATCCTTTACGCTCAGCATGGCCTTGGCGTTTTCGCCAGACTCGGCCAAAGCGGCTTTGGATGCGCTCATGTTCAATTCAACAATCTTCTCGACACCTTCAAAGGCTTTGGCGGTGAGGCCCAGCAGGGTTTCGACGTTGGCTTTTTGTGCGGCTAAAACTTGTTCTACGGTCATCATCATGGTCTCTCCATAAGTTAAATTAAAAGTGTCTGCGCCGTACCTGAGTGGCTTCTCAGAAGATGTTGCAGTGCAGCATGGTTTGAATTATAGGGAGAACTTTGCCTTATGCAAGTATTTTTTGTTGCATCGCAACAAATTAGGATCATTTGCCTAAAACCAACACTTGGAACGCCATGGTCGCCCGCAGCAATTGTGCGTGGAAGGCTGTGACACCCGTCAATTGATGTGTTGTCCGGCGTCATCATCCAAAATCGCCAACAATCTATTCCGACAACGCAAGCAAAACTAAAAAGGAGACCGCCATGAGCACCCCTTCGCACGCTGTGCGTATCTACCCATCCAAGCCTGATGATGTGTATTTGTTTTCAACCTGTCTCATAGACCAGTTCACGCCTGAAGCGGGTTTGGATACCGTGAGGTTATTGGAGCGCGAGGGCATTCGAGTGCATTATCCCGAGGCGCAGACCTGCTGTGGCCAGCCCGCGCACAGCAGTGGTTACCCCGATGAGTCCCGCGCTGTGGCCTTACGGCAATTGAACCTGTTCAGTGAACCCTGGCCGGTGGTGGTGCCCTCGGGTTCTTGCGGCGGCATGATCCGTCTGCATTACCCGCACCTTTTTGCCAATGATCCTGAACTGCATGCGAAGGCACTGGCGCTGTCTGAGCGGGTTTATGAACTCAGTGAGTTCTTGGTGCATGTTGTCAACTTTGCCCACGCGGATCTGGGTGCACCGTGCACCGTGGCGCTGCACACCTCGTGTCATGCCCGCCGCCAGATGGGTTCACACGAGACCAGTGCCGCGCTGCTGGATACCTTGGACAAAGTCAACGTCGTCGAGCAGGCGCGCATCGAAGAATGCTGCGGTTTTGGTGGAACGTTTTCATTGTTGCACCCAGAGATCTCCGAGGCCATCGTCACTGACAAGGTGGCCAGTATCAAGGACACAGGTGCCCAATGGGTGGTGAGTGCAGATTGTGGATGCCTGCTCAACATCACCGGCCGCGCTGCCAAGCAAGACGAAGTGGCGGGTAGCACGCAACCGTCTTTGCCCGGAGCGCACCTGGCCAGCTTTTTGTGGGGTCGTACAAACGCGGCAGAAGGGGGTGTGTCATGAGTGCAAGAGACCGAATTTTTGGCCGCTTGCGTGCAGTGACCATCGCCAATCCCCCGCCTCTGCCCGATGTGGCTGCATGGTATGCGACCCACAGCCTGCAAGAAGAACGCTTGCAACGCACACAGCGGCTTCGGGCCGCCCTGGAAGCCGTCAAAACCGAAATACATGACGTGAGCGACGCCAATTGGGCCGACGTGCTGCTGCAAGTCGCCGCTGATAAGGGCTTGCGTCACGTGCTGGTTGGTTCAGACACATCCCACGGCAATGCGCTTGCTGCCAAGGCACCTGATAGCGTAAAAATTGTGCGGTATGACCAAGCCATTGAGGCGTGGCAAGACCAGTTGTTTGACGGCATCGATGCCTCTTTGACTTTGGCACGTGGTGCTGTGGCACAAACCGGAAGTCTCATTCTTTGGCCCACGCCGAGCGAGCCCCGGCTGATGTCGCTGGTGCCGTCGCTGCATTTCGTCCTGTTGGATGTTGACACCATTCAGGCTGATTTTTATTCGGTCATGACCTCGGAGGGTTGGGCCACCGGCATGCCTACCAATGCCTTGCTGGTTTGTGGCCCCTCCAAGACGGCGGACATCCAGCAAACTCTGGCCTACGGCGCGCACGGCCCGCGCGAACTGGTGGTGCTATTGCGTCAAGCACCGTTACAGCAGCAAGGAGATGCAGCATGAGCAAGGTCATTCCCATCAACCCCACGCAAGACTTCAAGGAGCGCACCCGCCATGTGCTGAACGATCCGGCCCAACGAAAGAATTTTCGGGGTGCCATGGACTTTTTGCAGGCCAAGCGCCGGTCGCAGTTTCCGGATCAGGACGAATTGCAGGGTTTGCGTGATCTGGGCTCGCAAATTCGCCGCTACAGCCTGGCCAACCTCCCCAGACTGCTGGAGCAACTGGAAGCCAAGTTGACTGCCAACGGGGTTCAGGTGCATTGGGCAGAAACCCCCGATGACGCCAATGCCATTGCCCTGCAGATTGCGCAGCGCGTGAATGCCAAGCGCATTATCAAAGGCAAGTCCATGGTGAGCGAAGAAATTGGCTTCAACCATGCCATGGAGGCTGCCGGTATTGAAGCCTTTGAATCGGACATGGGCGAATATATTGTGCAACTCGCCGGTGAGGCGCCGTCGCACATCATCATGCCGGCGATTCACAAAACCAAGCAAGACATTGCGAAACTGTTTGCTGCCGAAGTGCCGGGCGTGACGTATACCGAAGATGTGGATGCGTTGATCCAGATTGGTCGACGGGTGTTGCGGCGCAAATTTGCAGATGCGGATATCGGTTTATCCGGCGTGAACTTTGCGGTGGCAGAAACGGGCACCTTGTGCCTGGTCGAGAACGAGGGCAACGGCCGCATGTGCACGACCGTACCCAAGATCCATATTGCGATCACTGGCATTGAAAAAGTGATTGAAAAGCTGGCGCATGTTCCACCGCTATTGAGTCTGCTCACACGTTCGGCCACCGGCCAGCCGGTGACGACCTACGTGAACATGATCAGCGGTCCGCGCCAACCAGGTGAAAAAGATGGTCCGCCAGAGGTGCATTTGATTTTGCTGGACAACGGGCGCACTCAGGCCTATGCCGACGACGAGTTGCGCGCCACCCTACAGTGCATTCGCTGTGGCGCTTGCATGAACCATTGCCCGGTGTATGCGCGCATTGGCGGGCATGCTTACGGCACAACCTACCCGGGGCCTATTGGTGCCATCATTTCGCCGCACATGCTGGGATTGGACAGTACCTATCCACTGGCTTTTGCCTCTACCTTGTGTGGAGCATGTGCAGAGGTGTGTCCGGTAAAAATTCCCATCACGGACATTTTGGTTCGCTTGCGCAATGAAGCACAGGCGCGTCCGAACAGTGAGGATGCAACCCTGCGCGGCAGTGGTGCCGCCCGCAGTGCAGCGGTTTCCACTGTTTGGGGGGTCTGGGCGCAGATGTACAGCAAATCGGGACTTTACAAACTGGCCTCCTGGTTCATGAGTCGGGGCAGGGCGTTGTCGCCATCAGACCAAGGCGCCTGGACGCGCAGCCGAACGCCTTTGGTGCCTGCACCGAAGCGGCTGAGAGATTTGCTGAAAGAGCGCCAAAAGTAATCTGTTCCTTTACCAATACGCCCCCGATAATTTGAAGATATTTCTGAAACGACGCTATGACTACATCGACTGTGAAACTGACTGATCACGCCTCCTTTATAGACGCTGCCATCACCTCCCGGATGTCAGCCCGAGCGTTCACGCCACAAGAGGTGCCGCACGACACTATCAAGCACCTGTTGCAGGTGGCCAGTAAGGCACCTTCTGGCACCAATACGCAGCCCTGGAAGGTTTATGTGCTGCAGGGCGCCAGCCGCAACGGTCTGGTCGCTGAGGTGTGCGCTGCGCATGACGCCTTGCGCGCTGACCCGACTCTGGCGGCGCAATATCGTGAGGAGTACGACTACTACCCGGAAAAGTGGGTCAGCCCCTACATTGATCGCCGTCGCGAGAACGGTTGGAGTCTTTACGGCTTGTTGGGCATCGGCAAGGGTGACAAGGACAAGATGCATCTGCAACACCAGCGGAACTACCGTTTTTTTGACGCCCCTGTGGGTTTGATGTTCACCATTGACCGGGTGATGGGTCGTGGTTCGTTGCTGGATTACGGCATGTTTTTGCAGAGCCTGATGGTGGCAGCACGTGCGCAAGGTTTGCATACCTGTCCGCAGGCGGCCTGGAACATGTATTCAAATATCGTCATGAAACACATAAGCGCTGGCGCCGAAGAAATGCTGGTCTGCGGCATGGCGCTGGGGTATGCAGATCCAGCCAATCCGGTGAACTCTTTTCAGACGCCCAGGGTGGCTGTGGATGAATTTACCCGTTGGCTTGATTGACCGAGCTTGGTTGTTGTCACAAAGTTTCCTGAGCCAATTCAATAGCCAGGGCAAATCCGCTTAGAATTCAGCGCTTGGTAGTAAGTCGCGTTGGTTTATGTGGCCCCGTATCGATGTACAAATGATTACTGCCAAATGATTTTGGGTTTCACAGAGATTGTTTTCCTGGCGCTGGTTTTTCCATAGAGGTAGGTTGTGAACAAAACAGAATTGATTGATTACGTAGCCGCTGATGCTGATATTCCCAAAGCGGTTGCTGCGCGAGCGCTTGAGTCAACGATCTCGGCGGTAATGCTGACCTTAAAAAAGGGCGGTTCGGTCTCGTTGATCGGGTTTGGTACCTTTGCCGTTGGCAAGCGGGCGGCACGTGTGGGCCGCAACCCTCGTACGGGTGCTTCGATTAAAATCAAAGCCGCGAAGGTGCCAAAGTTTCGTCCAGGCAAAGCGTTGAAAGACGCTTTGAATTGATTCCAGATTTTCGGTGGGGTGATTAGCTCAGTTGGTAGAGCGGCGCCCTTACAAGGCGTAGGTCGGCGGTTCGAGCCCGTCATCACCCACCACAAAAACTCTAGGTAAATCAACAACTTAGGTAAAAATAAGAAGCCTGCAGCGATGTGGGATTTTTTGTTCTAAGTGCACACTAAGTGCAAGCTGATGCTAGCGAAGCATAAAAACCACAGTTTCAGCACTTTGACGTGCACTTTGTTGGATCATGTGCACTTTGTTGCCTGACACTTGTCGCAGATCCTAGGAAACTACCCTACAAACACGATCTACCCTATTTTTCAAAAATGGGGCAGGGTGGCACTGACAAAACTGACGAAACCCGGCTCAGTGTGTGTTTTGCACTTAGCGGTGCACTTAGGCCACAAAAAATAGTCTTGTGTTACGCGGTAACAGTGATATGATCTGTTACGCAGTAACAAACAAAGATCAT
>JAIFMR010000222.1 GCA_020048255.1 Rhodoferax sp.
GCGTGGGGTCTGGCTTGGCCAGAATCACCACCGTACCGCCACGGGATGTCACGGGAATCGACAGCAAGCCCGAGGTGTGCGTCATGGGCGCAGCGGCCAGCGTGACGGGATGCTCTTCGCTGCTGTAGGGGCAGTGCATCATGAAATGGATAAAGGCTGTCTGGTACGTGCGGTGGGTGTTCATCACGCCCTTGGGCAGACCGGTTGTGCCGCCGGTGGGCACTACGGCGATCACATCGTCCATGTCCACCTGGAGGTGGGGTTTGGTCGTAGGTTGGTCTTTAACCCAGGCTTTCAGACTGACGGAGCCTACAATTTCGGGGGACTCGCCATCGATGCAGATCCAGTGCTTGATTTTGGGAAGACGTGCCTGAATGGTGGCAATGGCGGGTGCGAAATAGCTTTGGTAGAACAGAACTTCACAGTCGAACTGGTCGAGCACGTACTGGTTTTCGTCCGCCGGGTTGCGCGCACCCACGGGCAGCCAGCACATGTTGGCACGCCAGATACCCAGGGCACAGGTCCATGCGGTGGTGTCATTGCCGGCCCATACTGCACCTTTGGAACCACTGGGCAGGCCAGTGGCCAGCATGGCATTCGCCACCTTGCAAGACAAGGCACCCACTTCGTCGAAGGTGTAGGTGCGCTCGTCCTGGATGTAAGCGGGGCCGGTGGGGTTGATGAGCCATCCGCGGTCAAAAAAATCAATCATGGCCATGGTAGGCCTCCTTTTCAGTAGAGTGGTGAGAAAAATTCAGGATGAAGACCTGGCAAAGTGCCTGTCGTTCAAGAGGAAATGAGACAGCGCGGGAATCAGCACCAGCGCGCCCACCATGTTCCAGAGAAACATGAAGGTCAGCAAGATGCCCATATCCGCCTGGAACTTGATCGGTGAGAACGCCCAGGTGATCACACCTGCAGCCAGCGTCACACCCACCAGGGCAACCACTCGGCCGGTAAACAGCACCGCATTGCCATAGGCCTGGGCCAAGCCCATGCCACGGCGCTGCCCTGCTAGTTGCACCGACAGCAGATAGAGCGCGTAGTCCACACCAATGCCAACGCCCAACGCAATGACGGGCAGGGTAGCCACCTTGACACCGATGCCCAGCCAGACCATCAGCGCCTCACACAAGATGGAGGTCAGCATCAGTGGCAGCACGGCGACAATAGTGGCTCGCCAGGAGCGGAAGGTTATCAGGCACAGGGCGATCACCGCTGCATAGACATACAACAGCATCTTGATCCAGACTTCGCGCACCACGATATTGGTAGCCGCTTCGATACCGGAGTTACCCGCTGCGGGCAAGACCTGGATTTGTGCGGGGTCGGTCGGGTGCTCGGCAATGAACTTTTCTACTACCGCCAGCACTGCATTCAGAGTCTCGGCCTTGTGGTCGGTCAAAAACGCGACCAACGGCATCACCGAGCATTCGGTGTTGAACATGTCTGGCGTATTAACGCTGGCCTGCTGCGCGGCGTAGTTGAGCACGTCCTGGTTGCGGCTGATGGTCAGCCACTTGGGGTTGCCCTCGAAAGAACCGGCCGTAATCTGCCGCACCACGTCGGGCAAGCCCAGGGTCATGCGCACCTGGGGCAACTGCTGCAACTCCCAGGCCAGCTGATCGACATGGTCCAGTGTCTGGTACTTCAGACAACCTTCGGGTGGGGTCTTGATGATCACGGCAAACACGTCGCTGGAAAGCGCATAGTTCTTGGTGATATACGCGTTGTCCTGGTTGTAGCGGGAGTTGGCGCGCAGCTCGGGAGCACCGGGGTCCAGGTCGCCAATCTGCAAACGCTGGGACATGACAAAGCCGCCCACACCCAGGGACAGCGATACCAGCACCGCACTCAAGGCCCAGCTGCGCTTCGCTGCGAAATGGTCCAACCAGACCCACGCGCCGCGATGCCCAGCAATTTCTCGCTGCTCCTGCTCCAGCGCACGGGTGGCTGCACGGGGGCTCACCCCGGTGTAACTCAGCAGCACCGGAAGTAATAGCAAATTGGTGAACACCAGCACCGCCACCCCGATACTGGCCGTCATGGCCAACTCGCGGATCACCGCTATGGGGATCATGACTAGCACCGCAAAACCCACCGCATCGGCTAGCAGTGCAGTCACACCGGCCAGAAACAGGCGACGAAAGGTGTAGCGCGCAGCGACCAGGCGGTGCGTGCCGCGGGCAATGTCCTGCATGATGCCATTCATCTTTTGTGCACCATGGCTCACGCCGATGGCAAACACCAGAAAGGGCACCAGCATCGAATATGGGTCGAGCTCAAGGCCGAAAATGGACAGCAGGCCAATCTGCCATACCACGGCCACCAGGGAGCACGCCAGCACCAACGCGGTCGAGCGCACGCAACGGGTATAGAAATACAGCAACACCGCTGCAATGGCGATGGCGATGGCAAAGTACAGTGCCACCTGCAGTAGGCCATCGAGCAGGTCGCCCACGATCTTGGCAAAGCCGATGGTGTGAATCTTCACGCCCCACGGCTTGCCGTCCGGGGCGTTGCCAGTTTCATACCGTGTCCGTAACTGGTCCAAATCACGGCTGAGCTTCCAATAGTTGATGCGACCTCCCTGCGGATCCCGCTCCAGCAACGGCAATTGCACGGCGGAAGACTGAAGATCGTTAGAAATCAGGTTGCCGACGAGGTTCGCGCGATTGACATTTAGGCGCAGCCGGTCAAGGCTCTCGGCCGAACCGTTGAATCCGTCGGGCATCACCGGGCCACCGCTGAAGCCCTCTTCGGTGACTTCGGTCCAGCGCACAGCTGGCGTCCACAGCGACTTCATCCAGGCACGATCGACGCCAGGCATCAAAAACAATTCATCGTTGATTTGCTTGAACGCCTCGAGATAGCGCGCGTCATACACGTCGCCTTGGGTGTTCTCCACCACGATGCGCAGGGTGTTTCCCATGCCGCGCAGGTCTTTGCGGTTTTCCAGAAAGTTCTGGATGTAGGGATGCCCGGTCGGGATCATCTTTTCGAAACTTGCATTCACCTGTACACGGGTGGCCATAAAGCCCAACACCAGTGTCAGCAACAGGCAGGCTAGCATGACCCAGCGGCGATGATTGAACACCACGCGCTCCAGACGGTTGCCCGAAGTGGCCGGAAAGTCGGCCAAATCGCGGACCACCGGCATTTCCTCAGAGGCACAAGACAGGATCATGGTTTATTCCTTGGGCAGCGATACGCTGCGAATGCCGCGTGCGCCCGCCAGCACCAGCATGCCGGAGGTTGCGTAAATGGCGGCCAATGGCATGCTCACTGGCAATTTCACGGCGGCAAAGTTCTTGCCACCATCACGGCTAACGCTGACGTTGCCCAGCTGGTCTGCCAGCCACAGGCTTGCGTCTGGGCCCCTGGATGACGCGGTGATGCTGGCCTGCAGTCCGCTCGCCAATGGCTCCCAACTCGCTCCGCCATCGCGACTGATGACCGCGTTGCCGCGCATGCCGTAGGCAATCAACGCATCACCAGCATCGAGCAGGCCGAAGAAGCTGCCCTTGTAGTCCGCGTCCAGGCGAACAAAGCGCTGGCGCTCGGTGTCCAGTCGCATCAGCAGGCCCGCCTCGCCTACGACAAACAGTTTTCCCTTGTGAGCGCGGATGCCATACAGGTTAAAAAGTTTGTCGCTGTTGTCGCTGCGGTCGTACCAGCTTTGCCAGCTCTTGCCGCCGTCCCGGGTTTGAAAAATAAGGTTGTAAGCCCCCACGACAAAGCCTTCCTGGGGGTTGGTGAAATACAAATCCAGCAACGGCTTGTCGGGCCCCGCACTCTTGTTGCGTTCCAACTCGCCCAACAGTCGGTCGCGCTCTTCACTGGCAGGGGTGCCCTTGAGTTGCTCCAACGCCAGTGCATTAGCGGCAGTGCCATCTAGTATCTTTGTCCATTGGGCTCCGCCGTCGGTGCTGGCCAGCACCACACCGTCATGTCCCACGGCGTAGCCGCGCTGTGCGTCCAGAAACTGCACGGCGGTGAGGTCTGAACTCAGAGGGCTTTTCACTTGAGTCCATGCCGCGCCTGCGTTCGCGGACACGACTACATGGCCGCGTTGTCCCACGGCGATCAGGTGGGTCGGACTCAGCGCGGCAATGGAGTTGATCAAACGCTGCTGAGCCAACGGACTGATGCGCGCCGGACGCTGCAGCGGGTCTGCGTGTGCACCGCCAAGAGCAACTGTCAGCGCCGTGGCGCACAAGCCAACAAGTGATTTGAAGAACATCGTGAAATCCAAAGAGACGGGCGCCCTTCACAAGGGGCACCCTGATTGGGGCGCTACCGGCCCTAAATCACTGGTTTAGCGGACGCCAGCGCCGGCCAGGGCGTCGGGGGTCCATTGCTTCTCCGACAGGGGGGCGATGTACTTGACGCCGTTGGGGTAGGCACCTAGCAAGCCGATGATGTTGTAGCTGCCAGTGGCAAAGTCGTAGAAGAACTGTGCCGTAGCCGCAGGTGCCGGCTGCTCATAAGCAGGAGTGAAGGCGGTAAAACCGGCGCGATACAACTGGCCGCGTGCATCGTACTGGTCGGACGCGAGTGCAAACCAGCTGTCTTCATCCAGATAGAAGGTGCGCGTGGCGTAGATGTGGCGCTTGCCTTCCTGGAGCTTGGCTTCCACCACCCATACACGGTGCAGTTCCCAACGCACGTAATCGGGGTTGAGGTGCTTGGGCGTGGTCACCGCATACGGGTCCTTGGCGTAGGACAGCTTGTAAGCGTTATAGGGCACTAGTATTTCCTTCTTGCCCACCAGCTTCCACTCAAAGCGGTCCAGCGCACCACCAAAGACGAAACTGTCGTCAAAGGTGGAGGTGCCGGCAGTGGCCGGATTCGGGGTGTCATGGGCCAAATCGGGCGACATCTTCACACGGCGCTGACCAGGCAGGTACTGCCAGGCCTTGCGCCCGTTTTCCAGCGGGTTGATGTAGTCCTGAACCAGTAGCGCTTCGCCAGCACGACGGGCCGGGGCAGAGTAGGCCACCTTGGTGCGGAAGTAGATGTCCTTCTCACCCGACACACCAGAGCGCTTGGGGTCGTAGTAGGGGTAGTCCACGATGATTTCACCCGTGGTGGCCAGCACGGCACTGCCGGAGGCATTCACGTTGATGGAATCATACTTGACGATGTAGGTCTGACCGGCGTAGCGCAGCAGGTGGTTCCACATGGCCTCGTTGCCAGTCTTGGGAATCGGGAAAGGAATGCCGGCGTAAGTACCTTCCACACCCAACCCGCCATCAATAGTCTTGACCGAGGTGGCGTTCTTGATGGTGTTGTCCAGCACGTACTTGGGGAAAGCGGCCGTGCGGTGGGTGGGGAACACGTCCACGCGCATCGTGGGATTGCGCTTGAGCAGTTCGCGCGTGCCAGCTGTCAGCTTGCCTTCGTGCTGGGCCACATTGGCACCGGTGATGGAATACAGAGGTTTCTCGTTGGCGAAGGGGTCCGGGCGAATGCCTGATCCTTTCTGGAACCCTGCAGGAGCGGTGGTCAGACCACCGGTGTAGGCAGTAATGGTTTTGTCGGCATTGCCGGCCATTTCTGCACCCACCGGTGTCAGGGTGCTACCCAGTTTTTTGGCTTCGTCTGCCGATACCGCGGCAAATGCTGCCGCACTTGCCAGTGCGAGGGCAGTCAAGGCCCAGATACTTTTTTGCTTGAACATGGTGATGTCTCCGATGATTCGATTTGTTTTAGAAAGTGGCTTTGAAGGTCAGCACCAGCATGTCGCGGTCCGAGATGTTGGCGTAACCTGGAGCAACGGCTGCGGCACCAGGCAAAGGGCCAACCGTCGCACTGGTGTAAGGACCGAAGGCGGCGATGTAGCGCAGGGCAAAGTTGTATTTGGACTTGTAGTCAGCGGCCACACCAATCGACCAGGTGCCTGAATCCTCCGCGCCGCCACTGGTCACACCAGACTGGCCGCTCAAGCCCACCTGGTAGCTCATGGGCAGTGAAATATCGGTTTCAGGCAAAGCACTTAACCAGGTGGGGGTGAAAGACAAGCTCAATGTGCTGGCATCCCGTGTGACTGCATCGATATTGCGGGCACCAAAAAGATTGCCTGCGGCATACGCAGCGGTTCCCTTGTACAGATTGAAGGGGTCAGAACTAACGCTCAGCACCCGGTTCCAGGTCACTTCTGCAGCGACCGAGGCGATGTCAAACAGGGCGTTTCGCGGAACAATGCCCACCATGTTGAACACCGCGTGAGCAGTTTTGCCGCGGGCGCCAGGCACGTCGCCATTTTTTGCCAAGTCCCAGAGCCGGTTACTCATGGCCACTGCAGCCGCTGGGTTGTTGAAGGGTGGACCGGCCAGTGCCAGCGCATTGGCTGGCTGGCTCACCAAGGGCATGTTGTTGCGGGTGCTTAGCTCGGCCCCCACGCTGATGCCGCCGATGTTTTTGGCTAGAGACAGCCCCAGGATATCAATGTCGCGGGCAAAGCTGAAGTGGTAGCTGTTGGTGCCCGTTGCGGGGTTACGTGCGGCCCACGCCTGGTTGGCAATATCGGACGCGCGCCTGGCATAAAACCCCATGGTGCCGTCCAACCATTCGGGTGACCAGCGGGCTGACAAGCCGAAGTCGCCTGTCTTGTCTGGTACCACCATCGCGCCTTGCGCAGGGCCTGGGGCGGCAGTGGTCTTGAAGGTCTGCCCACCGTACAAAGATGCATCAATGCCAGAGAGGTAGGTGCCAGATTCCGCCACGCGCGCTGGCTCCCATTCAAAGAAGGTCTGGGCAGCAATCGATAAGGTCTGGGTGGGCTGAAATTGCACGGTCAAACCATTGCGCGGTCGATACAGCTCTTTGGCTTCGGTGCCAGGGTTGGCGGCAGATTTCCAGATGTCCAGCGCGTACTGACCATAAGATACGCCATGAATCGCACCACCCAGCATCAGACCCTCACCCCAGTAGGCTGTGTGTCGGCCCAGGCGCGCAGACACCGGCACATCACCCACATCCATGCTGCCAAACACAAAGGCATCCAGGATTTCACCCGACGGGCCCTTGGCAAAACGGCTGGTGTAGTCCGACAGTGAGTTCACGCCACCCGTGCCGTTGTAAAAGGTGGGCTTGTTGGCATCGGTGGCCAGGCTGTCATAAGCCGCATCGGCCCAGGCCGCAGCGCTGACCCGAAAGCCATAACGCTTGTTCACCACCAAATCCAGCTCACTGAGGAGGTCCAGCCGGTTGGTCACGGCCTGGCCCTTGGCGAAGTTGCGGTTGCCGTCGTCGGCTGCGGGGTTGGCGATGATGGCTGCATCACGGTCTTTCATGCGCACACCATAGTTGTAGCGCACCGTGTTGTCCCAGCGCATCACAGCGTCGGGGTTGCCGGTGTTGATCTCAATGGCAGCCGCCGGTGCCGCAGCCAGGCCGCCAAGCGCCAGGACCGCACAGGTGAGTACAGAAAGCTTCAGGTCTCTGGGCTTGAGAACCAGGGCATGGGTGGGTTGTTTAAATTTCACAGTCAGTCTCCTCTAGTTGGTATGGGGTGATCTCAGTCGACAAAAGCCACAACACGCGCTGGTGCGGCGCTGCAATTAGCCAGTTTGATGGGAAAGAAGCCCACCATGAAGCCGCTCAGGGGCAACGCGCCCAAGTTGGTCATTTGCTGGACGATGAAGGCCTCGCGCTCGACGATGGCTTTGTGGCCATCCCACAACACGGCCTTGTCTTTGGTCTCTTGGTACTTGCGGGCCATCAGTCCAAAGGGCAGGTCCCAGCCCACCGCATCGGTGCCCAAAATCGTGGCGCCTTGTCGGGTCAGGTGCAGGGTGCTGGCGCGGCTCATGCCCGGCTGCTGGTAATAGCCAGCCTCGTCCATGGTGTAGCGTTCCTGCCCTGTGCGGATCAGCACGGCATCTCCCTGGTTGATGGTTTTGCCGGTTGCCGCCAGCGCAGCATCCAGCATGGCAATGGTGATTTCCTCGCCCAGCTTGGCCCAGGCGCGGACATCCAAAACCAACCCGGGACGGTAGAGTTCGCCCAAGTCAATGTCGGTGATGGTGCGCGCTGGCGCGCCAGCAATTCGTGAGGCACTGTGTAGTGGCGCATCCACATGGGTGCCGCAGTGCGAGGACATGTCGCTCAGAATCTCGGCACCCCAGCCTTCACCATCAGGCAAATCGTTATGGGTGCAGCCCAGGTATTTGCAGAACTCGTCTGCACCTTTTTCCTTGGGATGGAAGTACTCAATCTTGGGTGCAACCACCATCGCAGCGCCGGCCAATGGCGGCGGAAGCCTGGCGCGGTTAGCAGGGTCCAGGGTTTGTGTCAGGTCGATCAGACGTGTCATGCTGAGGTCTCCTCTTGTAAAGATATGTTGACAGCATGAAGTTTCGGACCCACAACGCATACCCGATATCAGTTTTCCGCAAACGCGAATTAACTTTTAAAAAAAGCAAAAGGCTTGTGGTGGATCTTCTTTCTGGTCTTGCGGAATTCCGATAGCTCTAGGTTTTCGTCCACCGCAGAATGCACGAATCTTTGTTAAAGAGGTGCTTATGCGCGTCAACCCATCCCTGAAAATCTCACCGGCGGCCTTATGTGTTGCCGTGCTGCTGACACTGTGCACACCAAGCTCGGCTCAGCCAGTAGCCGAGCCACCTGCAAGCCAGCAACTGTCATCAACTCGGCTGATTCTGTTGGGCACAGGTGCAGGTCCGATTCCGCGCAAAGACCGGTCACAGCCTGCCAATCTGCTGATCGTGGGCGGCAGACCTTACCTGATTGATGCGGGCAATGGTGTGGCACGCCAACTGGCACATGTGGGCTTGGTGCCATCGGACATCCGCACGGTGTTCATTACCCACCACCACATTGACCACAACGCGGACATGGGTGCACTGATGTCCTACGCCTGGATCGAGGACAACAAACGCAACGACAAAGGCGTGGCACCTATGCGTTTTTATGGTCCCGCATCTACCTCGGCACTGGTTCAGGCAGCACATAACTTTTTAGCAGTATCGGAACGCATTTTTCGTGCGGGTGTACCCATGGCACCATCTGCGGGTCACTTTGAAGGGCATGACGTGACCGCTCCAGGTGAAGTCTTTCGCGATGACCGGGTGGTGGTCACTGCCGTCGAAAACACCCACTACATGACCGCCCAGGCGGGCGCTCCCAACTCGGACAAGTCCTACTCCTACCGCTTCGACACACCTGGGCGGTCGGTTGTTTTTTGCGGAGATACGGGTCCCAGTGAAGCCCTTGGCACGCTGGCTAAGGGGGCTGATGTTCTGGTCTGCGAGGTCAACGATCTGGACGCCTCGATGCAACAAATAGCGGCAACCACAAAGCTGCCACCTCTGGCCCTCAAAGCCGTTCGCATGCACATGGAGCGCCAGCACATCACGCCGGAGCAGATTGGCATGCTGGCACAAAAGGCCGGCGTGAAGTCAGTCGTGCTCACACACTTCTCCCCTGGCATGGACGGAGAAACAGATGCCAGCAAGTACACCAACGGCGTGCGCAAGCACTTTTCTGGTTCGGTCATCGCTGGGAGAGATTTGTTGGAGTATTAAACAACTGGACAGTGCCGCAAATACTTAGCCGTAAATGCGCGGCGCTTTAACCAAACCGGATCCTGAAAACGGGTCCAATGTGGCACCGCCGCCATCGTCAAGAAAGGCTGGAAGCGGGTGCTTTCGCACCGTCCGCTGTCTGATGTTCCACTTCAATCTCATTCAGCAACCGTTTAATGCCTTTGGCATCTTGACCAAAGCGGTCGACTACACGCGTTGGATGTGGTCCTACAATAACCAAAGCCCTATCTCCAAAGCAGCATTTGGCCATGGTGGCATAGCCGTGCCACTTTTAGGTCCCATGGAAATCGAGAGAAATAGCGTGGAACTTGATCGGAGTTCAACCTAATGTTCACAGTCGCTGTCCACTACATGCCGAACGAGCAAATTGTTAGGCTGACTACGTTTGGCACATTGGACCTTGAAGCCAGCCGGGAACTCGTCGCCACGGGGAAGACCGCCGCTGTGCAATATAGTACAACCCGTTGCCTTGTCGATCATCGATCAGTCGAATTGAAACTTCGCCTGATGGACGTACAGGACGTTCCCCTTATCGAGCAACAGGGTGGAGTTGATACAGACTTCTCAATAGCGCTACTTCACAACGGCACGGGGAGAGCCAAGGAGCTCTTTGCTTTTCTCGACGATCTATCCCAGATTCAGCATGGGCCGCGTCGCGTGTTCATTGATGAAACTGAAGCCATTGGGTGGTTGATAAGTCGTCCTGCGAGACCAGCTTGAACGGCGCCGGAACGGCCTGAGATTATTGCGGCCATTCGAGGTGTTCGGCTAATGGTCGAGTCCGGGTGTCCATTAAATTGATTTTGGGACCTCACTGTTGCCGTTGGGCCACTGGAGGCGATGACCGGTTGAATCCAAGCTGCACAAGAGTCGCACAGTGATCTGAAATTACACCGCATCCGCCAACGTCAGCTTTCTGATTTCTAAGCACCAAATTCAATGGCCGCTGCCACCAACCGTGGTCGACAGCTAAGGGCACGTAGTTCGCGGTCACGATGGGCTGGTTCAGAGCATCCCGGTTTGACGTTAATCCCAACGTCGGAGATCCGGCGAGTAATTCGAGTTGGCCGTTGGCTCCGACCAGTAGCAGCTTTCGGGCGGCAAAAAGAGCTTTACTCGATGGGCAATAAAGCCGCCGCCAATCCCATCAGACGGTCTCATCCTCGACGTATTCAACCAATTCGCCAACGGTGCAGCCAAAGTGCCTGCACAGGGTATCAAGAGTTGCAAGATCAATGCGCGTAGTAGTTTCTTGGTAAAGGCCCGAAATCGTATTTCTTGCCAGACCTGTATCGCGTTGTACGTCTGCGATCTTTAGCTTGCGCTCACCAAGAAGTCGGGACAGCTGAATTTTGATCATCATTGACCTCCTTTTGGCATCTGTTGCAAATTAGCAACAAGCTATTCAAAATAATCTACTAGCTGATCATTATAATCAGTTACATTATCACTTAGCTGATCATTATGACCAGTAAGGAGATTAAATTGTATAGTAACCT
>JAIFMR010000232.1 GCA_020048255.1 Rhodoferax sp.
CCGTAGCTGTTGTCCACGGCGTTGAGCATGAACAGGTAATGAGTGTGCGGCGGGGCCTGTTTGGCACTGCGTTTTCTGCCGGTTGGATGACCGTGCCAGAAAGACATCTCGGCCTCGCAAATCGCCTGGGTGTCGGCCAGCAGGCGCTTGCCGTCAAAACTGGCTGATGCGCCTGCCACGACAAACCGATGCGCTACACCGCCCGCTGTAAAGCTGCCGCTCCAAAATGCGCCTAACTCCACCGGTGCGTCCACCAGCTCGTCGTAACTGGCCGCCAGGTAAGTTCCAAAACCCCGTGCGTTGACTGTGTGGGGCAACAGCGCAGTGGCGGCCTGCCAATCTGCTGGCACACCTGCAGCGTCTAGCGTCAACTGGTGGGGGCTGTCCTCTTGGCCGTGCACACGCAAGCACAAGCTGGTGCCGTTAAAAAACCCCCGTTGGGCGTCCAGCCAGGCGGTGCGCACTGAATTGTCAAAGGCGTAGACCTGGTAGGTCAGCTCCAGCGCCTGGTTCGGGACACACTGAATTTGCCATGTGCATTTATCGTGCTGGGTGATGCTCAGGGCTTGGCGCCCCTGGTGCGCCTGCAACTGCTGCAGGTTTTTGGAAAACTCGCGCACCAGATAGCTGCCCGGAATCCACACCGGCAAGCTCACGATTTGGTTGGTGGCTGGCTGGGCAATGGTGAGTGTGACCGCGAACAAATGCGCGTGGCTGCTTTGCACCCTCACCCGGTAGTGTGGCGCCACAGAAGCGGGGACCTTGGCCATCAGCTACCCGCTTGGTTGAGCCGCTTTTCAACCTGATCGGCACCGACTGCGCCGGGTACCCGGGTGCCATCGGCAAACACCAAGGTGGGTGTGCCGGTAATTTTGTATTTGTGGCCCAGCTCCACGTTGCGGGTCACCGCAGAACTGTCGCAACTGGCTGCAGGGGGGGTGACGTCGCGTGTCATCCAGTCTTGCCAGGCTTTGACCTTGTCTTTGGCACACCAGATGTTTTTGGATTTCTCAGTGGAGTCCGGGCTCAAGATCGGGTAGAGAAACAGGTAGACCGTCACGTTGTTGATTTTTTGCAGGTCTTTTTCAAACCGCTTGCAGTAGCCACAGTTGGGGTCTTCAAACACGGCGAGTTTGCGCTTGCCATCCCCCCGCACCATGGTGAAAGCATCCTTGAAGGGCAGGGCATCAAAATTGATGGCGGTTAATTTGTCAATGCGCTCCTCGGTGAGGTTGCGGCGCTGCTTGGTGTCAATCAGGTTGCCTTGAATCAGGTAGTTGCCCTGCGCATCGGTGTAGTAAATGTCAGCGCCGTTGACGCGAATTTCAAAAACGCCAGCAATCGGTGTCTTGCTGATCTCGTCAATTTTTTGCAATTGCGGAATGCGCTCCGACAGGTTTTTACGAATCACCGCATCTTGCGCGAAGGCACTGCCAAGCAGGCCGGAAAGCGCCAGGAGGGTCGCTGTCATCAAAGGGGTGTGGCGTTGTTTCATGCGTGTCCAGTAGAAAAATAATACTTAAAGGCCCATGGCATACCGTGCTGCCCAATCTTTGGCCATACCGCTGTGCTCGAAGCCGGTCATGCCCCAATTGCGCAGGGTCTGCCAGGCGGCTCCGTTTTTAGAGAAAAGTTGCTGCAGTGCGTCCATCGCCAGCCCGGTGGCGCTGACCTCGGTGCGCCGCGCGCGCTCGTATTGACGCAGCAGTTTGTGGTCATTCACCGGCCGCCAATAGGCCCGTCCATGCAACAAGGTGGCCAATTCGGCCACGTCGCCCAAACCCAGGTTCAAGCCTTGCCCCGCCAAAGGGTGAACGTTGTGGGCCGCATCACCGGCCAGGGCCCAGCTTTGGCCCTGGGTCTGGCCGATCCAGCGGCTGGCGTGGGCTGACTGCAGCGGCCAGGCACTGCGCGCGCTGGACAACTGAAGTTGGCCCAAGCACTTGCC
Source organism: Rhodoferax sp. (assembly GCA_020048255.1). Taxonomy (GTDB): domain Bacteria; phylum Pseudomonadota; class Gammaproteobacteria; order Burkholderiales; family Burkholderiaceae_C; genus Rhodoferax. The sequence continues at coordinate 1,949 of JAIFMR010000232.1, forward strand.
GCTCAACAGTTCCAGCTCAGCGCAAAAGTCTTCCTCGCTGGCATCCAGCAAACCTTGTGCGCGGTTCTCTTGCACCGACCAGACGATGCCCACGGTTTTGCCGTGATCGCCGTCCAGCGGCAAAAAGGCCAGGATCTCGCCCTGGGTAAACCATTGGCGGGCCATCTGAAGGTGGGGTTGCTCACAGCTCAGGCGGGCGGCAATAGCGCGCTGGGGGTACCGCGCCACGTCAAACTCCACCCCGAACTCGGCACGGGTGCGGCTGGCTTTGCCCTCGCACACCACCGTGAGCGTGGCTGGGTGGGGGCTGTCAAGCAACTCGATTTGGGGTTGGAATCGCACGGCATCGGCCAGTTGGGCCTCCAGGGTGGGGACGTCCACAATCCAGGTCAAGGCGGGCACGGCCAGGTCCACCGAAGCGAAATTGATTTGGCCGCCATCGTCACCCATCACGCGCATGTCTGTCACCGCGGTGGCATGTTGTGCGTCTGGCCAGCAGCGCACCGACTCCAGCAAGGCTTTGGACTTGGCGTTGAGGGCATATGCCCGTACGTCGGTCTCAGGCGCCACTGGGCTGTCGGGTGCGTTGGCGACCAAGCCGACACGCAGCCGGTCGCGGGCCAGAAGCAGGGCCAGGGTGTGGCCCACAATGCCGCCGCCCCGAATACAAATATCAAAATGATGCGTCATGGGCGCGATTGTAGAAGTGCCGTATAGCCTCAGGGATAATGAGGCGTTTGGCCTATCAGGTAAGGAGTTATATGAATATTCAGGGTGTTTTCGAGCAATACTGGCCGGTCATGGCTGTGGCTGTTTGGTTTGGCTACAAGTGGTGGAATTCAAAAAGAATCATCGCCATGCTGCCCGAGCTCAAGAAAAATGGTGCCTTGTTTGTCGACGTCAGGTCAGCAGAAGAGTTTGCCAGCGGCAATGCCCCCGGAACCATCAACATTCCGCTGCAGCAATTGGGGAGCCGGCTTGGCGAAATACCCAAGACCTCGCCGGTGGTGCTGTGCTGCGCCAGCGGCACCCGCAGTGGCATGGCCAAAATGGTGCTCAAAAAGAACGGCTACCAGAACGTTCTCAACATCGGAACCTGGCGCAAGTTTTTGAGCTGATCAAGGGTTGACGGACGGCGCCATCACCACAACCCGATTGCGCCCGCCATTCTTGGCCGCATAAAGCGCCTGGTCAGCGGACTGCATCACGTTCTCGAAGGTGACAGAGTTTTTGCTGAGGTCGGGTATCACCAACCCGATGCTCATGGTGATGCCCATGCGATGGTCCCCAAATGTGAACTCCCTGGCGGCAATGGCCCGTCGAAAGCGCTCAGCGGCTGCGGTAGCGTTTTCACGATTGCTGTCGGGCAGGACCGCCAGAAATTCCTCGCCACCAATTCGCCCAACAGAATCAATGTGCCGAAAAGTGGCGCGTGCTGTGTCGGCCACGGCGCACAACACAGCGTCGCCCGCGGGATGGCCGTAGGTGTCATTGACTGTCTTGAAGTGGTCAATGTCAAACATCAAGAACGCTAACGGATGTTGGGTGCGCGCTGCGCGATCTATTTCATGTTGCGCCTGTTGTATGACCGACCGCCGATTGGTCAGGCCGGTCAGCGCATCGGTATTGGCTTGCGAGCGCAGATCGGTGAACACCGCTCTCAGCCCGTACAGGCCGATGACCATCAGCAAAGAAATAGCCAAGCCAAAAATGGCATCCGCCAAATTGCTCGTCTCGCCGGAGGTGATCAGACGCCAGAGTGGGGCCAGGCGACGCTGCACCATCAAGGCCAAAGCCAGCGCCACACACGCCCAGGCCATGCGGTAACGACCTATGACATTGCCCATCTGGGACAAAGCCACCCAGGCAGCAAGTGCTTGCAGGGCGACGGAGGCCCCGATGATGATGACAAGCACTGCAAGCTCTTGCTCGTTTTTCGGTGCAATCATTGGCATGGCTTATTGTGGAGGCAGGCCCGACGGATGTTATTGCGATTTCGCAAAGCCAGATTCAAACGCGAGCCTGCATTCAGAGGGTCGCCCTCAATGCAACGTCGCTCTCTTGTTGCTTTCCAATGAAAGAGACAAGTTTCTTGTCCTCACTGGTTGTGTGCAGCGCAAACCAATGGAATAGAAAATCGAACACCTGGCCTGAACTGCATGTTCCGGCGATGAGTTTGAAGCGTTGGTCTTCCAGAGCCGCAACCAGGTGTCGATGCAATTTTTTGTGTTGCTCCAGATCGGGGTAATGGCAGTCAATCATCAGATTCTCTTCGCTGAGAAAGTGGAACTCGGCGTACTTTGCGATTTCATTCAAGGTCCGAACCAATTTGTCTTGCGGCGCCCCTTGCGTGGCGAAGGAATCAAATTCGATGACCAGGTCAAGAAAGATGTGATGCTCCGCATCAATTCGTTTATTGCCAAGCGTGTATTTTTCGTCCCAATGCAAGGTCATGAAACTTCTCCGCGAATGCGGGGGTGATGGAACTGAGTGTCAAATTGATTCCCGCCGCAGTCGATATTCTGCTCCTTCCACTTGAGATCCTCACCTTTCAGAGGCGCCGTTAAAGCCAATTCAACACCCGGTCTCGCAAGAAACGGCTGTCTGTGGCTGTCGCGTTGTTCAGCAGGGATTCACTGATCATTACAATTGTCATCCATTCTCCAGGACAAAACGAGGACAAAAAACTGCAGAAACGCAGGGTTTTTTCGGTTTGTCCTGACCTCCCGTTTTCTAACTTCCCACCTCGAATCAGGCACTTCGACAATGCCCACATTGGGCTCAATAGTGCAATTAAGGTGTCGATTCAAAAGGATATTTCATGAAATGTGGCATCGTAGGCTTGCCCAACGTCGGTAAATCAACCCTGTTCAACGCGCTGACCAAGGCGGGCATTGCGGCTGAAAACTATCCCTTCTGCACGATTGAGCCCAATGTGGGCATTGTCGAAGTGCCTGATACCCGACTCGACGCCCTGTCGGCCATCGTCAAACCGCAGAAGGTGCAACGCGCCATCGTGGAGTTTGTCGACATCGCTGGCTTGGTGGCCGGGGCCAGCACCGGTGAGGGCTTGGGCAACAAGTTTTTGGCGCACATCCGAGAGACCGATGCCACCATCAATGTGGTGCGCTGCTTTGAGGATGACAACGTGGTCCACGTCTCTGGCAAGGTGGACCCGATTTCTGACATCGAAGTGATCCAAACCGAACTCTGCCTGGCTGACCTCGCGGCGGTGGAAAAAGCCTTGCACCGTGTCACCAAGCTGGCGCGTTCAGGCGACAAGGACTCGGCCAAACTGGTGACCTTGCTGGAAAAGTGCCAAGTGGCACTGAACGAGGCCAAGCCGGTGCGCACGCTGGACTTCAGCAAGGACGAGTTGCCGCTGCTCAAACAGTTCTTTTTGATCACTGCCAAGCCAGCCATGTTTGTTGCCAATGTGGCTGAAGACGGTTTTGAGAACAATCCGTTTCTTGATCGCCTCACGGCTTATGCGGCAGCGCAAAATGCGCCGGTGGTGGCGATTTGCGCCAAGATGGAAGCCGAAATGGCCGACATGGAGGACGAGGACAAGAAGATGTTTTTGGCAGAAATCGGCCAATCTGAGCCGGGGCTGAATCGCCTGATCATCGCGGCCTACAAGCTGCTGGGCCTGCAAACCTATTTCACGGCGGGTGTCAAAGAGGTGCGCGCCTGGACCATCCATATCGGTGACACCGGCCCGCAAGCGGCGGGTGTGATACATACCGATTTCGAAAAGGGTTACATCCGTGCCCAGACCATTGCCTATGACGACTTCATCGCCTTCAAGGGTGAGCAAGGCGCCAAGGATGCCGGCAAGATGCGCAGTGAAGGCAAGGAATACGTCGTGAAAGATGGCGACGTGATGAATTTTTTGTTTAGCTCATAATTGGCCTGTAGCCCTTATGCAGTAAGAGACTGCAGCTATAGTTATGAAAGCAAATTAGGCACCAAACACGCCAATCAACGCGCTCGTCATCACTAGGTAACGTGCCAGTTTGCCCACTGCCATGTACGCCAGACACGGCCAGAACGGAAGTTTGAGCCAGCCCGCAACCGCACACAGGGGGTCGCCCACCACGGGCAACCAGGCCAGCAGGCAGGCTTTGGGGCCAAGCTTCTCCAGCCATTCCAGGGCGCGTAAGTGGTGTTGAGAATGCTGGTGGCGCTCAACGACTTTGTGCGAGGCCAGCCCCATCCACCAGCTCACGGCGCCCCCTAGGGTATTGCCCAGGGTGGCCACCCCAATGGCCGGCCAAAACAAATGCGGGTTGAGCTTGATCAGGCCGAACACGGCGGGTTCCGAGCCCATCGGCAACAGGGTGGCCGACAAAAAAGACACCACAAACACGCTGCTGAGCCCAAATTGGGGCAGGGCAAGCCAATTGAGCAGGGGTTCGAGCCAGGAGTCCATGAGGCACCGAGTATAGGAAGCGCCTGGGATTCAACCCTTTGCCAAGGGCATGTGTTTTTGCCGGTGACAAGTTTTGCCACTTGCCGCTTTTTTAGGCAGTTAGAATCTGCGACCTCACCACCACACCAGCCCGCCAGCCCAAGCAGACTGACTTCCCGCAACGGTGAGTGCCCCATTTTTTGGTCAGCTTCCTTCCGTCTGCATGAACATCGGCCCCTATTTATTGCCCAACGCTTACTTTGTTGCCCCCATGGCGGGGGTGACCGACAGGCCGTTTCGCCAGCTGTGCAAGCGATTGGGTGCGGGTTATGCGGTGAGCGAAATGGTGACCAGTCGGCCTGATTTGCAAGACACGCCCAAAACCTTGCGGCGCGCCAACCATGCCGGTGAGCCGGGACTGATTGCGGTGCAGATTGCCGGTACCGAGCCGCAGATGATGGCTGACGCTGCGCGTTTCAACATCGACCGCGGTGCCCAGGTCATCGACATCAACATGGGTTGTCCTGCCAAAAAGGTGTGCAACAAGTGGGCCGGTTCGGCCTTGATGCAAGACGAGCGACTGGCCCTGGACATTGTGGGCGCCGTGGTGCAAGCCTGTGCCCCCCAAGGTGTGCCTGTGACCCTGAAGATGCGCACTGGCTGGTGCCAGGCACACAAAAACGCCGTGCAGCTGGCGCGGTTGGCCCAGGACGCAGGGGTGCAAATGATCACCGTGCATGGTCGCACCCGTGAGCAGGGCTACAAAGGCCAAGCGGAATATGACACAGTGGCCGCAGTCAAGGCTGCTGTGCGGGTGCCCGTGGTGGCCAATGGTGACATCACCAGCCCCCATAAAGTGCGCGACGTGTTGGCTGCTACCGGGGCCGACGCGGTGATGATTGGCCGCGCAGCGCAGGGCAGCCCCTGGATTTTTCGGGACATTGCGCATTTCATGGCCACCGGGTCGCTGTTGGCGCCGCCGCTGGTGGCAGAAGTCAAACAGCTGCTGCTGGAACACCTGGAAGACCATTACGCGCTATATGGTGACTTTGCCGGCGTGCGCACGGCCCGCAAGCACATTGGCTGGTACGTCAAGTCACTGCCGGGCGGGGAAGCCTTTCGCCAACACATGAACACGCTGGAGGACTGCCAGCCGCAGTTGGCGGCCGTGGCCGATTTTTTTGACGAATTACATCAGCGCATGGACCGCTTGCCCGTGCCTAAAACCTATAACGACAACCATCTTCTGGATTTGGAGACAACACCATGAAACCCATGCACATCGCAGAATGTGTGCGCAGCAACCTGGAGAGTTACCTGTGTGACCTCGGGGGGAGTGAGCCCGACGGCATGTACGACATGCTGATCAACGTGGTTGAAAAGCCGCTGTTGGAGATGGTCATGCTGCGTACCGACAACAACCAGTCCAAAGCCGCGCAATGGCTGGGTCTCAACCGCAACACGCTGCGCAAGAAGCTGCTCGAGCACAAGCTCATCGATTAGTGAAAAAATAGCCTCCAGCCCTTATGCTGCCTGCGTCAATAGCTCATCTTTTTATACCTTAACTGCCACACTCAACTCATCATGAACGCACTTATTTCTGTCTCTGACAAAACCGGTATTGTTGAATTTGCCCAAGCCTTGCATGCCCTGGGCATCAAGCTTCTGTCCACTGGCGGCACGGCCAAACTGCTGGCGGACCAAGGCTTGCCAGTGACGGAAGTCGCCGAACTCACGGGGTTCCCGGAGATGCTTGATGGCCGCGTTAAAACCCTGCACCCCAAGGTGCATGGCGGCTTGCTGGCGCGCCGGGACCTGCCCGAGCACATGGCCGCGCTGAAGGCCCACGCCATTGACACCATTGACCTGCTGGTGGTCAATCTTTACCCGTTTGAATCCACGGTGGCCAAAACCGGCTGCACCCTGGAAGATGCCATTGAAAACATCGACATTGGTGGCCCAGCCATGGTGCGCAGTGCCGCCAAAAACTGGAAAGACGTGGGTGTGATCACCGATGCATCGCAATACGCGCAAGTGCTGGCTGAGCTCAAGACAGGAGGTCAACTCACCCAAAAGACCAAGTTTGCCTTGTCGGTAGCGGCGTTCAATCGCATCAGCCAGTACGACGGCGCCATCAGCGACTATTTGTCGGCGGTACAGTTTGGCGACGGTGTGGTGGGCGACCAGGCCCCTAAGCTGGACTTGTTCCCCGGGCAAAGCAATGGCCGCTTCGTCAAGCTGCAAGATTTGCGCTACGGCGAAAACTCGCACCAAAGCGCCGCGCTGTACCGCGACCTGTACCCGGCACCGGGTTCATTGGTGACGGCCAAACAACTGCAGGGCAAGGAGCTCAGCTACAACAACATCGCCGATGCCGACGCCGCCTGGGAATGCGTCAAGAGTTTCGACACACCGGCGTGCGTCATCGTCAAACACGCCAACCCCTGTGGTGTGGCGATGGGCGCCGACGCATTGGAAGCCTACAGCAAGGCCTTTCAGACCGACCCGACCTCGGCATTTGGTGGCATTATTGCCCTCAACTGCACGCTGGACGAGCGTGGAGCACTACAAATTTCAAAGCAGTTTGTGGAGGTGTTGATGGCCCCGGCGTTCACGCCTGAAGCGCTGGAAGTCTTCAAGTCCAAGGTCAACGTACGCATTTTGCAGCTGGATTTGCCCCAGGGCGGCACCAGCGACTGGGACAAGGGCCGCAATGCCGTCGATATCAAGCGTGTGGGGTCCGGCCTGCTGATGCAAACCGCTGACAACCATGAGTTGACCCTGGCTGACCTCAAGGTCGTGACCCGGGTGCAGCCCACGTCCGAGCAGTTGCAAGACCTGTTGTTCGCCTGGAAGATCGGCAAGTTCGTCAAGAGCAACGCCATTGTGTTTTGCAAAGGCGGCATGACCATGGGCGTAGGTGCGGGCCAGATGAGCCGCCTGGACTCGGCGCGTATTGCCAGCATCAAGGCCGAACACGCCGGTTTGAGCCTGAAAGGCACGGCAGTCGCCAGCGACGCGTTCTTCCCGTTCCGTGACGGCCTGGATGTGGTGGTGGATGCCGGCGCCAGCAGCGTGATTCAGCCCGGTGGCTCGATGCGCGATCAGGAGGTCATCGACGCCGCCAACGAGCGTGGCGTGGCCATGGTGTTCTCAGGGGTGAGGCATTTCAGGCATTGAGTTGGATGGTTTGAAGGGCTGAGGCCTGATCTCTTAGGTAGAAGCAGGATCAGTCCTGCGTCCGCGGGTGGCAGAGGATGGGTTTTGGTGGCGGCCTCATACTGTCAAAGGCCCAGAAATCGACCGCCACCCCAGCCCTTGCCCTGCGGGTATGCAGCGGTTGTTGCTATCGCTTGGGGCCAGTTGGGGGTATTCGCCAAAGCCTGGTGTCGGGCAAAACGCTGGGCCACGCTCAATCCTTGAGGCTCACCCCCAGGATATCCAGCTTCTTTGCATACGAGTCGCTGCGTTTTGTTGCCTTTGCAGCTGTTTCGGTGGCCGCTTGGACTGCCTTGGGCCCTTTTTGCGCAGCAGCTTTGATCAATCCGAACTTGTGAGCAGCATCTGCTTGCGCCCGCTTGAAAGTGGCGATGAGTTCGGCATGGGCAACGGATGGATTCATAGGAACTCCCATATCTAATAGCCCTATTTTCTGCGCTCTTTCGCACCCAGCGCTTGGAAGGCAGGATGACGCCATTGGTCTTCGAAGAATTGGTTTTAAACGGTGGACAAGCCATAAATTAGCGTCATTACCCTTAAAGTTTGACGTTAGTGCGAAGCAATGCTGTTCTCAATTCGCGAATAGCAGGTTTTGAAACATCCACATTTTGAACAGCCAGGTCGAACGGTGAGCCTGGCCTGATGCTGGTTGGCAGCACCTTTTTTACAGGATTCGCAGTGGGGTACGTGCCCTGACCCGGACACATGCGAACGGAAAACCCGAATTCTTCGAGTACGCCTTTCGAATACAACTCAGCCAATTGTTGAAACGTCACGAAGGCTGAGCGTTTAACTTCTTTGAACCCTGGCTCACTGATGTCACGAACGATTTCGAATTTACCAAGCGTATCTCGCTGCGTGTTGGTAAACGGATGCAGCACGAAAGTCTGACGAACCCCATTCTTTTTGGACACCAGAGTGTGCTCGACGGCGATATCAGTTAACAGCATATTGTTTTCCTCTTTTATAAGCCACAGCTTGCCAAACCGCATCAGCCGCGATCCCCCCCAAAGTCCCAGATCATGTTTTTTCAAACCAAGCCACTGGGGAACCGATGCCCCTTGAGATGCGAAGTGCTCGACATGGGCAACCCTCACACTGAGGGCAAGGACTTTAACTGAACGACAGCAAATGGCAGATCCATATTGCAGCGTGACAGACCGCATTGGGTCGGTTGAAGGCGCGTGGTGGTTTTGGCCCGCAAAAAAAGCGGCCACTGGCCGCTTTTTATATAAATAGGCTTATAGCCCTTTGGAAACCTACGCAGACAGCTATTAATTCGGAAGCAATTTAAAGATCTCGCTAGCCGCACCCACCGTCGCTGCAATGTCCTCGTCGGTGTGCGCAGCACTGACAAAGCCGGCTTCGTACAGGGCAGGTGCGATGTACACGCCGCGGTCCAGCAGGCCGTGAAACAGCTGGTTGAATTTGGCGCTGTCGGTTTTCATCACCTGGCTGTAGGTGGTCGGCAGGGTGTCTAGCAAAT
>JAIFMR010000026.1 GCA_020048255.1 Rhodoferax sp.
CCGATACCGTGGATGTGGATGCCGTGCCCGCGCTGATTGCCCAGGCACGCACCAGCCAATCGCTGACGTTGCTGGGCTTGCAGCGCATGGCATTTCTTGAAAAAATGCACCTGTTGATGTACCGGCGCGAAGCCATGGCAGAACACCCCAATGGCATGAAGTTCACCGCCCGCAACGCGCAGTGTCAGGACCTCAAGGTAGCCAAATACCTGAGTGTGGGTGGCGGCTTTGTGGTGAGCGCTGGCGTCACCCTGGACGCCGTACGGTCTGAATATCAAAAGGTCCCCCACCCCTTTACCAGCGGTGCTGAGTTGCTCTCTATTTGCAAGCAAACCCGGCAAAGCATCAGCCAGGTCATGTGGGCCAATGAGCGGACCTGGCGATCTGACGACGAGATACGCGCCGGCCTGCAAGCCATTTGGCGTGTGATGCGCGACTGTGTGCAACGCGGCTTGAGCCACAGCGGCACCTTGCCCGGCCCCTACAAGGTGCAACGCCGTGCACCGCTCTTGGCGGCGCAACTGCGCGAACGGGCTGAACGCGCCCTGGCCGACCCGCTGTCGGTGCTGGACTGGGTCAACGTCTATGCCTTTGCGGTCAACGAAGAAAATGCGGCGGGCGGCCGGGTGGTGACCGCCCCCACCAACGGCGCCGCTGGCGTGATACCAGCCGTGCTGCATTACTGCGACCGGTTTGTGCTGCCGCAGCACAGCCACCCCATCACAGGCGATGGACATCCTGCTGTGAATGATTTTTTGATGACCGCCGCTGCCATCGGCATGCTCTACAAGCTCAACGCCTCCATCAGCGGCGCTGAGGTGGGCTGCCAGGGCGAGGTCGGCGTGGCTTGCTCCATGGCGGCCGCAGGTTTGGCCGCGGTGATGGGTGGCAGCCCTGAGCAAATAGAAAACGCCGCCGAGATCGGCATGGAGCACAACCTGGGCCTGACCTGTGATCCGGTGGGTGGGCTGGTGCAAGTGCCCTGCATTGAGCGCAACGCCATGGGTGCGGTCAAGGCCATCAACGCCGCGCGCATGGCGCTACAAGGCGACGGGCATCATGTGGTGTCGCTCGACAAGGTCATCAAGACCATGCGTGAAACCGGCGCCGACATGAAAACCAAGTACAAGGAAACCTCGCGCGGCGGGCTGGCGGTGAACATCGTCGAGTGCTGATCAACCCGCAGCCATTGCCTGTTCTGTGGGCTTCTTCAACGCCGCTGTGTTGGCCTCAAAAATAGGTGGTGATGGCATCGACCACGTTGTATTGCTCATCCACCAGCGGCATCCAGCGCCATTTGTCAAAGGTGGTGCAGGGGTGCGAAATGCCCAAGCCAATCCGGTCGCCCACCTGCAGCGCCGCGTGCGCCGGACCCGTGCCGTGCAAATAGGCGTGCTGGTCATACAGTTTGGTGACGCGCCAATCCGGCGGGGCTGCCTGCAGTTCGCGGCTGGCACGTGGGCACACCCACAGCGGTATCGGCAGATCCCGGTCAAAAGAAACGTCACGCCGGCCTACCGCCAGGATCGCCAGCCCGGGCTCGGGGCACGACTGCACATGGGCCCACACCTCCAGCGCCGCCTCCAGTCCGCTGCCGCAACCGGTACGCTGCGCCACCGCATGCATCATGCGCTTGTAGGTCCCCTGATCGTGGGTGATGTAGCAGCCCGAGCGCAGCAGGCCGGTCACCTGGCGGCTGAGCTGGGTCTTCAAGGCGGTCACCACCAGGTCAAAAATGGCCGACCCGCCAGCGGTGAGCAAGACTTCATCGGAATCAAAGAGGTTTTGCGCATCACAAGCGCGGGCCACGGTTTGAAACAGGTCCATCAAGGGCTGCGCGTAGGCAATGTCTTGCACCGTGTCCCCTGTGGCGGCCAGTCCCTCGTAGCAGGCCACGCCCATCAGCTGGACTGCGGCACTGTCATGCAGCCACTCGGCCAGCGTCAGTGCCTGTTCCAAAGTGCGACAGCCCGTGCGCCCGCCCAGGACACCGATTTCCAGCAACACTTCAAACGCCGGTGCGGCAGGGTGACGCTGGCGCCAGTCTTCAATCAGCATCAACTGTGCAACCGAGTCCATCCAAAAAATCACCCGCAAGCCCGGGTGATCGCGCTTGAGCTCATCCACCCCCTGTAAATCCAGGTCAGCAAAGACCTGATTGGCAATCAAACAAGCCTGGATGCCTGCAGCGACACCGATGCACGCTTGCTTCACTGAGGCAAAGGTCATGCCCCAGGCGCCCGCCTGCAGCTGGTGTCGAAACAACTGGGGTGACATGCTGGTTTTGCCATGCGGGGCCAAGCCCAGACCACGCTCATCCGCGAAGTTTTGCATCCAGGCCAGGTTGTGCTGCATCACCTCGCGCCGAATCACCGCCAGCGGCAAAGGCAAATCGCCGGCCAGCACGTTCCAACACTGCTGGCCGATGCTTGAGCAAGGCAAGGGTTCGCAGTGATGCGGAAAGCCCTTGAATGAGTCGTCAACCAGCGGATCCAGAAAACGGCTGGCCTGCATGGCTATACCGGCCACACCACACCATGGTCGTTCAAGATGGCGTCCAGCGGCATGTCATGCGGTTCGGGCTCAAAGTCAGGCAAAAAGTCGGTACCAAAACCCAAGCCCACGGTGAAGGGCCGCGGCGACAAATCTGCCAGCATGCGGTCGTAAAAACCCCCGCCGTAACCCAGCCGGTAGCCCCCCGGCGCATAGCCTACACACGCCACAAACAGCAGGGTGGGTGTGATGACTTCGGTGTCTTTGGGTTTGGGGATGCCGTAAGCATCGTCTTCCATGGGGCAGCCCGGATACCAGGCGTGAAACGTCATGGTCTTATGAACTTTATCCACCACCGGCAGTCCAATCTTGCGCAGTTGCGGCTGGTCGATGAGTTCACCATCTTCTTTCCACCGATGCAGGGCCGGTAGCGGGTCAAATTCACCCTTGATCGGCCAATAAGCCCCAATCACGGTGTCGGGGCGGCCCACCAGCCAGATGCGCATCACGCGGCGCAACAGGTCGATGCGTTGCTCCCGGTCAGGCAAGCGCAAACGCTGTTCCACCAGTCGTTTGCGCAAAGCTTTTTTGTCTAATGCGCGTTGTTCATCAGAGTTATTCATAATCTATCTATGCAGTTCAAGATGATTTTGACATTGATTGGCTTCCTCGGTGCACTGGCCACACCATTCGCGCTGGCGCAAGCCGCGCCTGACAACGTCTTGCTGGACATGCAGCAGGCCTTCAAAAAGGGCGACGCCAAGCGTTTGGCCGGCTTGCTGCCGCAGGCCCAAGGTCACGTGCTGCAGCCCTGGGCCGCCTACTGGGCGCTGCGGGTGCGACTCGATTCGGCCTCGCCTGATGAGGTCAATGCGTTTTTCAGCACCTACCAGGGCACCTACCAGGAAGACCGTTTGCGCAATGACTGGCTGTTGCTTTTGGGCCAGCGCCGGGACTGGGCCGGCTTTGCCGCTGCCAGCCCGGACTTTCGCATGAACGACGACCACGAGGTGCGCTGTTACGCCCTGGAGAAGGGGGCGAGGCCTGTGCGTTGGCCGCCCAAAGCCACTTTGCCGCCAAGCAACTCGATGAGGCTGACGTCTGGCGCAAAGCCCGGTTGGCCGCAGAGGCACGCCAACTCAAGGCCAGTCGCCAAGCCGTGGGCATCGTGGCCCCCAATGCCGATGCGGTGCTGAACGAAGCCTTGGGCAGCCCGGAGCGTTTTTTGCTCAAACACGCCCCGTCCAGCCAGCGCCAGACGCAAGAATTGGCTGTGCTGGCGCTGATTCGCTGGGCCGACACCAGCCCGGACAGCGCGGCTCAGGCGCTGAGCAAGGTCTGGAGCAAACACCTCAGCAGCAGCCAGCGCGCCTGGGCCTGGGGCGCCATTGGCCGGCAGGCAGCGCAAAGGCTGTCGGATGACGCCCTGCACTATTTCAACAACGCCAGCCCGGAACTCATGAGTGACGAGCACCTGGCCTGGCGCACGCGTGCCGCCCTGCGCCGCCACCAATGGACCGACGCGCTGCAGGCCATCAAGGCCATGAGCCCGGACGCCGCCAATGACAGTACCTGGGTTTACTGGCGTGCGCGCGCTTTGCTGCAGCCAAGTCGGTCTGAGGCCGACCACCAACAGGGCCGCCAACTGCTACAGGGCGTGGCCAGTGTGCGCGGTTTCTACCCAATGCTGGCACAAGAAGAACTGGGCTTACCCATCACCCCGCCCGACACACCAGCACCCCTGACCGCTCTGGAGAAAGACGGCGCCCAAGCCAACCCGGGCCTGAAGCGCGCACTCGCCGCCGTGGCCTTGGGGCTGCGCTCGGAAGGCGTCAAAGAGTGGAACTACACCACCAATCTGCACAGCCCAGGCGGCATGAACGACCGCGCCTTGCTGGCCGCAGCCGACCTGGCTTGCCAGAACGCGGTGTGGGACCGCTGCATCAACACCAGCGAACGCACCCGCAGTCTGATTGACCTGACCCAGCGCTTTCCGATGCCGCACCGGCAAGCCGTGGTGGCGCGCAGCCAGGAGATTGGCCTGGACCCAGCCTATGTCTATGGACTGATCCGACAGGAAAGCCGATTTATCACCGATGCGCGCTCAGGCGTTGGGGCCTCGGGCCTGATGCAGGTGATGCCGGCCACCGCCCGCTGGACCGCCAAAAAAATCGGCCTGACCAACTTCCAACCCCATCAGATCACCGAACGTGACACCAACATCGCCATTGGCACCGGTTACCTCAAACTGGTACTGGACAACTTTGCTGGCTCCATGCCGCTGGCCGCAGCAGCCTACAACGCCGGGCCGAGTCGGCCGCGCAGTTGGCGCGGCATGGCCGGTGCACCCGTTGTTGAGGCCGCCATCTGGGCCGAGAACATCCCCTTCACCGAAACCCGCGACTACGTGAAGAAAGTGCTGGCCAACACCACCGTGTATGCAGCCATGATCACCGGACAAACCCAGTCGCTCAAAGCGCGCTTGGGGCAAATTGGCCCGCGCGACCTGGGAAGCACCGACAACCGCGAGCTCCCTTAGTCTGCGCCCACTTGTTCCATCTGAGAAACCCTATGCTCAAACTCTTCATTGGTAACAAAAACTACTCGTCATGGTCGATGCGGCCGTGGGTGTTACTGAAACAGGCTGACATCGCTTTTGAAGAAGTCATGGTGCGCTTTGATGCTTTCACGCCGGAGTCACAGTTCAAGGCGGCGCTCAAGCCCGTGTCACCCACCGGCAAGGTGCCGGTGTTGGTCGATGGCGATTGCCTGGTGTGGGACACGCTGGCCATTGCAGAATATGTGGCCGAGCAGTTTCCCGACAAAGCCCTGTGGCCCGCTGCCAAAGCAGCCCGTGCCCGCGCGCGCAGCATCTGTGCCGAGATGCACAGTGGCTTTACCAGCCTGCGCTCGCATTGCCCGATGAACATTGAAGCCAGCTTGCCTGACGCCGGGGCCTTGATCTGGCGGGATCAGCCCGGTGTGCGCGCCGATGTGGCCCGGCTGGTCAGCATGTGGCAAGCCTTGCTGCGCGAACACGGCGGCCCGCTGCTGTTTGGTCATTTCACCATCGCCGATGCCTACTTTGCTCCCATCTGCACCCGGCTGCAGACCTACGCATTACCCCTGCCCGACGACATCCGCGCCTATGTGAACCGGGTGTGTGCCCTGCCCGGCGTCAAAGCCTGGATCGATGAGGCACGCGCCGAGCACGACTTCCTGGACTTTGAAGAACCCTATCGCCTGCATCGCTGAACGCGCTGCAGGGCGCACGCCCCACCATGACTGCCCACGCACTGACTGACCTGCAGATTTTCCTGGTCGGCGGCGCCGTGCGCGATGCGCTGCTGGGCCTTCCCGTCCAGGACCGCGACTGGGTGGTCGTGGGCGCCACGCCGCAGGCACTAATTGACCGGGGGTTTATGCCCGTGGGCAAGGACTTTCCCGTCTTTCTTCATCCGCAAACCCATGAGGAATACGCCCTGGCCCGCACCGAGCGCAAAACGGCGCCGGGTTATCACGGCTTTGCCATTCACGCTGCATCTGATGTGACCCTGGAAGATGATCTGGCGCGGCGTGACATCACTATCAATGCCATAGCTGCTAGCCCAGAATGGATAGGGGCCAGAGCTCAATTTGATACTCAAGCAGCAGACACCAAGCCAGGTGCACCCAGCCAGCGGCTTGACCCCTTGCTGATCGATCCCTTCCAAGGCCAGCAAGACCTGGCCGACAAGGTCTTTCGCCATGTCAGCCCGGCGTTTCGCGAAGACCCGGTGCGCATCCTGCGCGTGGCACGCTTTGCCGCACGCTTTGCTGACTTCAGCGTGGCGCCAGAAACCCGGGCGTTGATGCGAGAGATGGTGGACAGCGGTGAGGTCGATCACCTGGTCGCTGAGCGCGTGTGGCAGGAACTGGCCCGGGGCCTGATGGAGGCCACCCCCTCACGCATGTTCGACGTGCTGCGCGACTGCGGGTCCTTGAAAAAGCTGCTGCCGGAGGTGGATCGACTGTGGGGCGTGCCGCAGCGCGCCGACTACCACCCCGAAGTCGATACCGGTGTGCACCTGATGATGGTGCTGAACATGGCCGCCCGGCTGCGTGCACCGCTGACCGTGCGTTTTGCCTGCCTGGGTCATGACTTGGGCAAGGGCAATACCCCGCCAGACGTGTTGCCGCGCCACCTGGGTCACGAGGAGCGCAGCGCGCGCTTGCTGAAAGGACTATGTGAGCGCCTGCGTGTACCCACGGACTGCCGCGAATTGGCCGATGTGATGGCGCGTGAGCACAGCAACATCCACCGCAGCACCGATGCCAGCGCTGGCGCCCTGGTGCGCCTGCTGGAGCGTTGTGATGCCCTGCGCAAACCCGAGCGCTTTGCAGAGGTTCTGCTGGCCTGTGAATGCGACGCACGCGGGCGGCTGAACTTTCAGGATGCACCCTACCCGCAGCGCCAGCGTTTGTTGGATGTGCTGGCGGTGATGCAAGCGATTGATACAAAAACAATAGCTACTGACGCAATGGCTGCGGGGGCTAGCGGCAAAAAAGTGGGTGATCTCATTCACCAGGCGCGGGTCACTGCGGTGCAAGCTTGGATGGGTGGTGAAACTGCCTGACTGGCAGACGACATCGGCCGCCACTCAGTTATGCTCACACCATGCCCACCCTCTTGTTGATTGAAGACGACGACTTATTGCGCGATGGCTTGTGCGCCCAGTTGGCACAGGCCGGCCACTCGGTCACCGCTGCAGCCGATGGCGAGGCGGCGCAGGCGCTGCTGGAGAGCAACCGCTTTGATGGCGTGGTGCTGGACCTGGGCTTGCCCAAAATCAGCGGCATGGACGTGTTGCGCTGGATTCGCCAGCGCCTGCCAGCGCTGCCGGTGCTGATTCTGACGGCGCGCGACGGGGTCGATGACCGGGTGCAAGGGCTCAATGCCGGCGCTGACGACTACCTGACCAAACCGTTTGAGATGGCCGAACTGCAGGCGCGTCTGGGCGCCTTGCTGCGCAGGGCCCGCTTGCCTGCTTTTGGTGGCAGCCTGGAGCTGGCCAGCCACAGCGCCCGGCGCCTGCGTGTCGATGCCACCCTGCCGCAGGCTTGGCTGGGTGATGAGGCGCTGGAGCTGACCCAGCGCGAATGGGCCCTGTTGTCCCTGCTGGTGACACAAGCAGGGCGGGTGGTCAGCCGCGAAGCCGTGCTGGAGACCTGGTCGACCGAACCGGGCGACGCCACTGCGGGGGTCGCCTCCAACGCGCTGGAGGTTTACATCCACCGGCTGCGCCGCAAACTGGTGGACTCCGGGCTGAACATTCGCAATGTGCGCGGCTTGGGCTACATGCTGGAGTCCACCACCCCATGACCACAGGGGTCGCCAGCGCCACCACCGCTAGCGCCAGACAAGGTTTGTCGCTGAAACGTCAACTGCTGCTGTGGCTGCTCTTGCCCCAGCTGGTGTTGCTGTTGGTGGGCGGGGCGCTGGCTTACCGGATTGCGCTGAATTACGCTGAAAAGGCCATTGACCAGTCGCTCACACAATCGGTGCGATCACTGGCACGCCAGGTCAAACCCATTGGTTCGGGGCTGCTGATTGATTTTCCGCGGGCGGCGCAGGACATCATTGAACAAGACCCCACCGATCGGGTGAGCTACATGGTGTCATCGCCGCCCGGCCGTTTTTTGCTCGGCAATGCCAAGCTACCCGGGCCATCGGTGGCGCTGATCTCCCCCACCCCGGAGGCACTGCTGTACAACACCACCATTGACAACAAGCCCATGCGCGTGGCCCTGCTGGAGCTGGACTATGGTGAACCCAATTCACCGCAACGCATGCGGGTGCAAGTGGCCAAGAGCCTGGCAGTGCAACAACGCCTGACCACCGAGCTGATTGCCGACATGCTGGCACCCCTGTTGTTGCTGGGATTGCTGCTGAGCGTGCTGGTCTATGGCGGCATCTCCCGCGGGCTCAAACCCCTCAAGCGCTTGCAAGCGCAACTGGGTGACCGCAGCACACCCGCGCTGTCAGCCCTGTCACCGATCGAGCTGACGCAGGCCCCCCAGGAAGTCCATGCCCTGGCCACTGCCGTGAATCAGCTGCTGTCGGCGGTGCGTCGCAGCTTGGGCCAAGAAAAGCGCTTTTTGAATGACGCCGCCCACCAGTTGCGCACCCCTTTGGCCGGGCTCATCAGCCAAACCGAGCTGGCGCTGACCGAGTCGGACCCAGAGGCCCTTCGCGCGCGCCTGAGCAAGGTGCTGTCTGGCGCCCAGCGCAGCGCCCACTTGGTGCACCAGCTTTTGTCCCTGGCCCGCAACGAGGTCGAGGTCAAACTCGTGCCCCTGAATGTGGCAGCTCTGGCGCGTGAGGTGGCCCGCGAGTGGACGCCGCGGGCGCTCAAACGCGACATCGACCTGGGTTATGAGGGCATGGATGAGTTGCGCGTTCTGGGTGAACCCATGTTGCTGCGCGAAGCCTTGAGCAACCTGATTGACAACGCACTGAACTATGCCGGCGCCGGCAGCGAGGTGACCCTGCGCGTTCAAGCTGAAGGAGACCAGGCCGTGCTGGAGGTTCAGGACAACGGCCCAGGCTTGTCCGAGGCCGACCTGACCCATGTGTTTGAGCGCTTTTGGCGCGCCAGCGACCTGCCTGGGGGCTGCGGCCTGGGGCTGGCGATTGTGGCCGAGATTGCCCAGCGCCATGGCGGCCTGGCCAGGGCACTGCCCCATCTGCCGCACGGCCTGCGGGTGCAAATGGCCTTGCCTTTGGCACCCCAGAACCGAGATCCAGACATGGATCATGCAAAACCCGACCGCTTAGTGGTAAAAACGCAGTCGTGAACCATCACCCAAGCGATCCTCGCGAAGAAGAGCACCTGGCGACACTGCTGGCAAGCATCAGCCAGGGGGTGTATCTGCTGGGGCCCGACGGGCGAGTGAGCCTGTTCAACCAGCGCTTGTGTGAGTTGCTGGACTTGCCAACCGAATTTTTTGCCAGCCGCCCGACCCTTGAAGAAATCAATGCCCTGCAAATGTCGCGTGGCGATTTTGGCCAGGACGCCACACTGGTCGACGCAAAAGCCCGCACCTATGTGTTGGCGGGCGGCAAGGCACCGCTGCCCACCACGTATTTGCGCAGCACCCTGGCTGGCCGTACGCTAGAGATCAAAACCCAGCCCCTGCCCCACGGCGGCATGGTGCGCACCTTTGCCGACGTGACCGACTACGTGCAGGCGCAGGCAGCGCGCCAGCGGCTCAACCAGTTGCTCAATGAAACCCAGATTCTGGGTGCCATGGGTGGTTGGGAAATCGACCTGGCCAACCAGCAAGTCACCTGGACCGAGGGGGTTTACCGCATTTTTGACACCTCGCCCGATGTTTTTGTGCCCACGCTGGCGTCCATGCGTCAGCTGACCACACCACAAAGCCTCACTCTGCTGGAGTCCAGCCGGGATGAGAGTGGCCGTCAGCCCGCTGAGCATGATCTGGAGGTGGAGATGGTGACGCTGACCGGGCGTCACATCTGGGTTTTGTCGCGGGGTTCTAACCTGTGGGCCAACCAGTGCATCGTCAAGCGCACGGCCATCGTGCAAGACATCACGCGGCGCAAACTGGCTGAGCTGTCCCTGCGTGACAGCGAAGCGCGCTGGAAACTGGCACTGGAGAGCACCGGCGATGGGTTATGGGACCTGAACCTGCAAACCGGCGACGAATACCTGTCACCCAATCTGCTTCGCATGTATGGCTACTCTGAGGACGACCTTGAATTTCGTCTGGAAGAGCTCGACAGCCTGACTCACCCAGAAGATGTGGCGCAAATGCAGCTGGATCGGCAGCAACACATCGACGGCGTCGTGCCAACCTACCATAACGAACACCGCGTGCGCTGCCAGGACGGCCAATGGAAGTGGGTGCTGTCGCGCGGCATGATCATCAGCCGGGATGCCAAGGGGCAGCCGCTGCGCATGATTGGCACCCACACCGACATCACCCAGCGCAAAGAAAATGAGGCGCTGGTCTGGCAACAAGCCCATTTTGACGCCCTGACCGGCCTACCTAACCGCCGCATGATGCGCGAGCGACTGGCCCAAGAGATCAAGAAGTGCCGGCGTGATGACCGGCAGTTGGCCGTGCTGTTTCTGGACCTGGACCATTTCAAGGAAGTCAATGACACCCTGGGCCATCACCAGGGCGATGTGCTGCTGGCCGAGGCGGCCCAGCGCATCACCCACTGCCTTCGCGAGGTGGACACGGTGTCGCGCATGGGGGGCGATGAGTTCACCGTGATCGTGACCGAGCTCCAGGCCACCCACCGCCTGGAAGGCATCTTGAACAAGTTGCTGACCGCCCTGGGCGGGGTTTTCCAGTTGGGGACCGAGCAGGTGTTTGTGTCTGCCAGCATTGGCGTCACGGTGTACCCGGCCGATGCCACGGACATCGACGGCTTGTTGAAGAACGCAGACCAGGCACTGTATGTGGCCAAGGGCGAAGGACGAAACCGCTATCACTTTTTTACGCCTGAACTGCAAGAGGCCACACGGCGGCGCGTCTCGTTGACCCAAGACCTGCGCTTGGCGCTGGCCGCGCAGCAGTTCCGGGTGGTCTACCAACCGATTGTGGAGCTGGTCACCGGTTCTGTTCACAAGGCCGAAGTGCTGGTGCGCTGGCAACACCCCAGCCTGGGCCTGATCAGTCCGGCAGAGTTCATTCCGGTGGCAGAAAGCAGCGGTGTGATCGTGCCTTTGGGCGAATGGGTGTTTCGGCAGGCGGCCGACCAAGTGAAGGTCTGGCGCGCCAAGTTGCACCCTGCGTTTCAAATCAGCGTCAACAAGTCACCGGTGCAGTTTGAAAACCCCAACCCCGCCCACGCCAGCTGGATTTCGCAGCTTGAAGAGCGCGGCCTCACGGGTGACAGCATTGCGGTGGAGATCACCGAAGGGCTGCTGCTCGCAAGCAGCCAGGGCGTGACACAACAATTGATGAACTTGAATGCCGATGGCATTGCCGTGTCCTTGGACGACTTTGGCACCGGCTATTCGTCGCTGGCCTATTTGCAAAAATTTGACATCGACTTCATCAAGATCGACCAATCGTTTGTGCACCAACTGGGCGTTGACTCCACCGACCTGGCCCTGTGCCAGGCCATCATTGTCATGGCGCATGCCCTGGGCATGAAGGTGATTGCCGAGGGCATCGAGACCGATCAACAGCGCAGCTTGCTCACAGCCGCAGGCTGCGACTACGGGCAGGGTTACTTGTTCTCCAAGCCGGTGCCGGCAGCTGATTTTGAATCAGTGCGTCAGGCGCTGATGCAAGCTGCACCGCAGCCTGACTGGTCGATCTGAACCTGCAGCGCTGACGTTGACCTCAAGCTAGACGCAGGCCGCTTTGCGCATCAAACCAGTTGTTGTGGTGGTCACTCACCGACAACCCCACGTTGTCACCCACCAAAACTTGCGTGCTGGGCGGTGTGCGCACGGTGACCAGGCCGACGCCGGTTTTCACCACCACATAGGTGTCTGCCCCGGTTGGCTCTACCAGCGTGACCACGCCGCGCCAGGTGGCATCGTCAGCGAAGTGAATATGCTCTGGCCGCTGCCCCAGCGTCACTTTGCCCACCGCCGGACACGGCAGCTGCAGGCTGCCCCCTTCAAAAGAAAATAGGGCGCCAGCCCCCGTCCCACTTGCGCTACCAGCTATGAAGTTCATAGTAGGTGAGCCAATGAACCCGGCCACATAAGTATTGGCAGGCCGGCGGTAAATATCGTCGGGCGTACCAATCTGTTGCAGGATACCGTCTTTCATCACGGCAATGCGGCTGCCCAGCGTCATGGCCTCGATCTGGTCGTGCGTCACATACACGCTGGTGATGCCGCTCACCTGGTGCAGGCGCTTGATCTCGGCACGCATTTCCACACGCAGCTTGGCGTCCAGGTTGGACAGCGGCTCGTCAAACAAGAACAACTGCGGATCGCGCGCCAAGGCCCGGCCCATGGCGACCCGCTGACGCTGCCCACCGGATAACTGCGCCGGGCGGCGGTCCAGCAAGTGCTCAATTTGCAGCATGGCGGCCACCTCGTGGATGCGCTTGGTGCGCACCTCCAGTGGCACCTTGCGCATTTCCAGCGCAAAGCCAATGTTGTCGGCCACGCTCATCGTGGGGTACAACGCGTAGCTCTGAAACACCATGGCAATGTCACGCTGCGCCGGTGCCACACCGATGACGTTTTTGCCAGCGATTTTGAGTTCGCCTTCGGTGGGGTCTTCCAGACCGGCAATGATGTTGAGCAGGGTCGATTTGCCACAGCCTGACGGCCCGACCAGAATCAAAAACTCGCCCGGAGCGACGTCGATCTCAATTTTTTTGAGTACCTCGACGGCCTTGTCGCCTTTGCCGTAAACCTTGCGAATGCCTGCAATGTGAAGTGAAGCTGCCATGATGGTGGAATCCTTGTTAACCTTTGACCGCACCGGCAGTCAGACCTTTGACGAAATATTGACCGGCCAGCACGTAGACCAGCATGGTCGGCAAACCCGCGATGATGGCCGCAGCCATGTCGACGTTGTAGCTCTTCACGCTACTGGTGGTGTTGGCCATGTTGTTCAGGCCCACCGTGATGGGCTTGCTGTCGGCCCCACTGAAGGCCACGCCAAACAGAAAGTCGTTCCAGATGTTGGTGAACTGCCAGATCAGCGTCACCATCAAAATCGGTGTCGACATGGGTATGACGATGCGGTAAAAAATACGCCAAAACCCAGCTCCGTCCATACGTGCCGCGTTGACCAACTCACGCGGAATGGCGGTGTAATAGTTACGAAAGAAGAGCGTGGTGCCGGCCATACCCGCCAGGCAGTGCACCAGCACCAACCCGGCAATCGAGCTCGACAGCCCCAGAAAACCCAGCACCTGGCTCATGGGCAACAGCACCACCTGAAACGGCATGAAGACGCCAAACAGGATGAAGCCAAACAACAGGTCACTGCCCTTGAACTTCCACATGGAAAGCACATAGCCGTTGATGGCGCCCCAGGCAGTCGAGATCAGCACCGCTGGCACAGCCATCATCACCGAGTTCCAGAAATAAGGCTTGAGACCGCGGCAGTCGACCCCGGTACAGGCGGTGGACCAGGCCAGCGTCCACGACTCGAAGTTGAGCGAGGTTGGCAGGCTCAGCAGATTGCCCGAGCGGATCTGCTCGGCATCTTTGAAGGAAGTCGCCAGCATCACATACAGCGGCGCCAGAAAGAACAAGGCGGCGATCAGCAGGACGGCGTACACCGCCAGACGAGAGAGATTTTTAGCGTTCATAAGATGTCTTTCAGGCTAACGCTCATGCGGCTTGGCGCGCAACTCGCTGTACAGGTAGGGCACCACGATGGAGGCCACAAACGCCAGCATCATGGTGGCGCTGGCCGCACCCAGACCAATCTGGCCGCGGGTGAAACTCATGGTGAACATAAAGGTGGCCGGCACGTCCGACGCGTACCCTGGCCCGCCCGAGGTCAGCGCCATCACCAAGTCAAACGCCTTGATGGACAGGTGCGACAGCACCAGAATGGTCGAGAACACCACCGGGCGCAGCACCGGCAAAATGATGCGCCAGTAAATGCGTGGCAGGCTAGCCCCGTCAATCTGTGCGGCCTTGATGATGCTGTCGTCAATGCCACGCAAGCCCGCCAAAAACAGCGCCATGGCAAAGCCGGCCGATTGCCAGACGCCTGCAATCACGACGCAGTAAATGGCGGTCTCGCTCTGCACCAGCCAGTCAAACCCAAAACTCGTCCAGCCCAGGTCGTGCATGAGCTTTTCCAGCCCCAGGCTGGGATTCAGAATCCATTTCCAGGCGGTGCCGGTCACAATGAACGACAAGGCCATGGGATACAAATAAATGGTGCGCAGAAAACCTTCACCGCGAATTTTT
>JAIFMR010000163.1 GCA_020048255.1 Rhodoferax sp.
GTCACGGCGCCGCTCAACAAGGCGGCGCTGTCGCTCTCAGGTGCGCCTTATGACGCCTTTCCCGGTCATACTGAATTGCTGCAGTCGCTGGCAGCCGCGCACGCCGGCCAGCCCATAGAACATTGGCCGGTACGCATGATGCTGGCCAATGACGAGTTGCGGGTGGTGTTGGTCAGCATCCATGTGTCCTTGCGCGAGGCACTGGCTGCTTTGACCTTTGAGAACGTGCTGCAAACCCTGCTCATTACCCATCGGTCTTTGCAGGCGGTGCTGGGTCGTCCACCGCGCATCGGCGTCGCCGGTGTCAACCCCCATGCAGGGGAGGGTGGCTTGTTTGGCATGGAGGAGTTGGACATCATCAGCCCCGCGGTGGCTGCAGCGCGCTTGCAGGGGGTGCAGGCCAGTGAACCTTTGGCTCCCGATACCGTGTTCATGCGGGCTCGCGCCAAGCTGCAAACTACCGGCGAATTTGATGTGGTGCTGGCGATGTACCACGATCAGGGGTTGATTCCTGTGAAGTACCTCGGGGTTGAGAAAGGCGTCAATGTCACCTTGGGCCTGCCGTTGGTGCGCACCAGTCCGGATCACGGCACAGCGTTTGACTTGGCCGGTACTGGTCGGGCCGATGCATCGAGCCTGATCGAAGCAATTCGCATGGCAAAACAGCTTAGCCAACTGGGCTGAACCTGAGGCCGAGACGGCATTGATGGCAATGGTTTGTGCCGTCGCGGGTACCTCGGCTGCTCAGTCCGGTCAGTTTCACGACAAAGTAGCTCAGCTACAATCGAAACCTGTTACCTATTGTGGTCTTTACCTTTGAGGATTCCCATGAGTGAAGCTCTTGCCGATAGCGGCTCGGTTGATGCCAGCAAGCGGACCTGGCTGATTGCGTCGGGTTGTGCCGGTGCCATTGGTGGCGCGGCAGCGGTCGTGCCGTTTGTCAGTTCGTTCCAACCGTCCGAGAAGGCCAAAGCCGCAGGTGCGGCAGTCGAAGCCGATATTTCTGCGCTCAAGCCAGGTGAAAAAATGACAGTGGAATGGCGTGGCAAGCCGGTGTGGATTGTGCGCCGCACGCCAGAGCAATTGGCCGCCTTGCCCAAAAACGATCCGCAGCTGGCAGATCCTGCATCCACGCGCAAGCCCGAAGATCAGGCTCCCGCCTATGCCCGCAATGCAGTGCGAGCGATCAAACCCGAATACTTGGTGGTTGTTGGTATTTGTACGCATCTGGGGTGTTCTCCGTCAGACAAGTTCAAAACGGGTGCGCAACCTTCGTTGCCGGATGATTGGCAAGGTGGGTTCTTCTGCCCTTGCCACGGTTCCACTTTTGATTTGGCTGGCCGGGTGTTTAAGAACAAGCCCGCGCCAGACAACCTCGAAGTGCCACCCCACATGTATCTCTCGGACACCAAGTTGCTCATTGGTTCTGACAAGCAAGCCTAAGGACACATAACATGGCTGAATTTCACGAAATCTCTCCCAACGCTTCGGCGGCTGAGAAGACCCTGAACTGGGTTGACAACCGGTTTCCGCTGTCCAAGCTCTTCAAAGAGCACATGAGCGAGTACTACGCGCCCAAGAACTTCAACTTGTGGTACATCTTTGGGTCGCTGTCTTTGCTGGTTTTGGTGATTCAAATCGTCACAGGCATCTTTCTGGTCATGCATTACAAGCCAGATGCAGCGGTGGCCTTCGCCTCGGTGGAGTACATCATGCGCGATGTGCCCTGGGGCTGGTTGATTCGCTACATGCACTCCACCGGTGCCTCGGCATTTTTTGTGGTGGTGTATTTGCATATGTTTCGTGGTTTGATGTACGGCAGCTACCGTAAGCCGCGCGAGTTGATCTGGTTGTTTGGCTGCGGCATTTTCCTGGCCTTGATGGCTGAGGCCTTCATGGGTTATCTGTTGCCGTGGGGGCAGATGAGCTACTGGGGTGCCCAGGTGATCGTGAATCTGTTTTCCGCCATTCCCTTCATTGGTCCGGATCTGGCCTTGTTGATTCGCGGTGACTTTGTGGTGGGTGATGCGACGCTGAATCGCTTCTTCAGCTTCCACGTGATCGCTGTGCCCCTGGTGCTGCTGGGTCTGGTGGTTGCGCACATCATCGCTTTGCACGAAGTGGGATCCAACAATCCGGACGGCGTGGAGATCAAGGCGACCAAGGACGCCAAAGGCATTCCGCTGGATGGCATTCCGTTTCACCCTTACTACTCGGTGCATGATGTTTTTGGTGTCAGTGTGTTCCTGTTTGTTTTCTCGGCCATTGTGTTTTTTGCGCCTGAGATGGGTGGCTACTTCCTGGAGTACAACAACTTCATTCCGGCTGACCCCTTCCAGACCCCGTTGCATATTGCACCGGTGTGGTATTTCACACCGTTCTACACCTTGTTGCGCGCCGTGACGACCGAGATGATGTACGTCTTGATAGCCTGCGTGGTGCTTGGCGCTGTGCTGGCGGTGACCAAGATCAAAATGCCAGCCTTGTTCAAAGCGGTGATTGTGGGCGGCACCGTGGTCGTTGTGGCCATGATGCTGTCCATTGACGCCAAGTTCTGGGGTGTGGTGGCCATGGGTGGTGGTGTGGTGATTCTGTTTTTCTTGCCTTGGTTGGACAACAGCCCGGTGAAATCCATTCGTTACCGTCCAGACTGGCACAAGTACCTGTACGCACTCTTTGTTGTCAATTTTTTCGTGATTGGATACCTGGGAACACAGCCGGTGTCAGACATAGCTGGTCGTATTTCACAGGCCGGGACGTTGTTCTACTTTGGCTTTTTCATTCTGATGCCCTGGTGGAGTCGTATCGGAACGTTCAAGCCAGTGCCCAGCCGCGTTACCTTCACGGCACACTGATTCGGAGAATATTCATGACAACCATGAGTTTGACTAAAAAATTTCTAACCGGTTTGATGTTGGTCTGTGGTCTCAGCTTGACAGCCCAGGCCAATACAGCTGGCCCCGCATGGGACAAAGCGCCCAACCGGATCAATGACAACGCAGCACTGCAAAACGGTGCCAAGGTCTTTGTCAATTACTGCTTGAATTGCCACTCTGCGGCTTTCATGCGTTTCAATCGTTTGCAGGACATCGGTTTGACGCCTGAGCAAATCAAGGACAACCTGCTTGTGACCAATGCAAAGATTGGCGAAACCATGAAGGCAGCTATTGACCCGCAGCAGGCCAAGGCTTGGTTTGGGGTTAATCCACCCGACCTCACTGTCATTGCTCGCTCGCGGGCAGGTGCAGGCGGCACCGGGGCCGATTACCTTTACTCGTATATGCGGGGTTTCTATCGTGATGAAACCAAGCCCACAGGTTGGAATAATCATATATTTCCCAATGTGGCGATGCCACATGTTTTGTGGGAAATGCAGGCCAGCATGACGCCAGCGCAATATGACCAAACCATGGGTGATTTGGTGAATTATTTGCAGTGGATGGCAGAACCTGCACAGAACACGCGTCAACGCATCGGCATCTGGGTTTTGGCTTTTTTGGCTGGTTTGACGTTCCTGACCTGGAAGCTCAACAAGGCTTACTGGAAAGATATCAAGTAGTCGATTGCGTTTGTTCGGGGCGCTTGTAGTGCGACCCGAATCACTCAGAGTGGGTGGCGATGAGCTCCCCGCTCTTTTATTTTTTTAGGAGTTCCCACCATGATGGTGCTTTATTCAGGTACGACGTGTCCTTTTTCTCACCGTTGCAGGTTTGTGCTCTTTGAGAAGGGCATGGACTTTGAAATCAGGGATGTCGACCTGTACAACAAGCCTGAAGACATCAGTGTGATGAACCCTTATGGCCAGGTGCCGATTTTGGTTGAGCGTGATTTGATTCTCTATGAGTCCAACATCATCAATGAGTACATTGATGAGCGCTTTCCACACCCGCAACTCATGCCTGGTGATCCGGTAGACCGAGCCCGAGTCCGGTTGTTTTTGCTGAACTTTGAAAAAGAACTGTTTGTGCACGTTTCCACGCTGGAGTCGCGTACCGCCAAGTCCAATGAAAAGGTTCTGGAGAAAGCACGTGCGCACATCCGCGATCGTCTGACCCAATTGGCCCCGGTGTTTCTGAAAAACAAGTTCATGTTGGGCGACGGGTTCTCCATGCTCGACGTAGCCATTGCGCCGCTGCTGTGGAGGCTTGACTACTATGGCATCGAGCTCAGCAAAAATGCTGCACCCTTGTTGAAATATGCAGAGCGTATTTTTTCGCGCCCAGCCTACATTGAAGCATTGACGCCGTCAGAAAAGGTCATGCGCAAGTAAGCGCCATCGGTATGAACGCGTCACAAGATACTGAACCGACCTCGACTCGCCCGTATCTCATCCGGGCGATGCACGAATGGTGCTGTGACAATGGCTACACGCCGCACATGACCGTGGCTGTCGATAACTCCGTGCAAGTGCCGCGAGAATACGTCAAAGATGGCGAAATTGTCTTGAACGTCGGCTTAACGGCTACCACGGCGTTGCACCTTGGCAATGACTTCATCACTTTCAAAGCACGTTTTTCGGGTGTCGCCAGAGACATCATGGTGCCCGTGGACCATGTGATTGCCATCTTTTCCCGTGAAAACAGCCAAGGTATGGCGTTCCCGATGCCCACCCAGCTCGAGGCTGCACCAACTGTCGAAAACAAGCCCAGCGCGACCAAGCCGACATTAACGCGAATCAAGTAGGCGGGAATTTAACCGTCGTTTGTGTCGTGTAAAATATTGCTTGTGCCGATTTAGCTCAGTTGGTAGAGCAACCGCCTTGTAAGCGGTAGGTCATCAGTTCGAATCCGATAATCGGCACCACTCATTCAAGCCCTTCAGTCATTTTTCAGGATTGACTCAAGGGCTTTTTCTTTGGGTATTGACTTCAATGGAGTCACGTTGGCCGGCTGACCTTGAGTCGGATAGACTTCACCTCCAGATTTTTTAACTTTAACCTTGCCTCAAAGTCGGGCACAAGTTGGCGCAACTTGGCTGCAGTGGTGTTGTTTGTCAGCAGCAAACACCACGCACCATCTTCAATCGGGCCGCATTGCACATGAGGGCGAAGTGCTACCGGAATCAGCGTCTCGATGGCGTCCAGTCGCTCTTTGGATGACTTCTGGAGCGCCATGAGTTTGGCCAGACCGGGGTTGTTCTGGCTGGCTTGCAGCAGTGTGTAGGGTGTTTTGCGGCGTAGATTCATGCGCTTGGATGGAGAAACAGATGCAATTGATCATCACCGATGCCTGGTTGGCCAAGTCTCGGACGCTCAACCTGAGTGGTCTGCAATTGGTTGCCGCCTTTGTTCTCAGTGCCTTTGTACTGATGTTGCTTACCTTGGGCTTGTACCACTGGGTTTTTCTCAAAGGAGCGCGTGAGGGCTGGCCCATTATCGGGTCCTTGGTCAAGTTGGTGGTCAAAGATGATTTTGACCAGCGTGATCGCATGCTCCGGGAAAACCTGGATGTCATGGCCCGTCGGTTGGGCGACATGCAGGCCAAGCTGACCCAGCTTGAATCTTTGGGTGAAAGGGTGTCTGGTTTGGCGGGTGTCGCAGCGCCCGCTGTCAAGATGCCTTCGGGGTCGGGGGGCGCATTGATTGGCTCACGCGCACTTTCCTTGGAGGATGTGCAGTCCGTCATGGCAGATATTGAGCGCTTGCAAGTGCAGCGCACTGAATCTCTGACGGGGTTGGAGTCTGTGTTGTTCGATCTGAAGATGAAGCGCATCTTGATTCCCACGCAAAAGCCGGTCATCCAAAGCGATGTGGGCTCTGCCTTTGGCTGGCGGATTGATCCGATGTCCGGGCGATCGGCGCTGCATACCGGGCTGGATTTTCCTGCTCTGCCGGGCACGCCAGTGCTTGCTGCAGCTGGTGGTGTGGTGGTGGTGCAGGAATTTCATCCGGAATACGGGCACATGATTGAAATTGACCATGGAAATCAGCTCATCACCCGGTACGCACATTCGTCCAAGGTGTTGGTCAAGATGGGGGATTTGGTCAAGCGCGGGCAAAAAATTGCCGAGGTGGGGACCAGCGGTCGATCCACCGGACCACATTTGCATTTTGAAGTCTGGGTGCGGGGCGTTGTGCAAGATCCACAAAAATTTCTGCTTGCCGGGCAAAACATCGCTGCACCACAAGTTGCGGCACTGGGACCCAACCCTGCAAAAAAACCAGACACATCACCCACACGGCCAAGCCAGTGAGCTTTTGATCCGACAAACGGTGCAAAGGTAAAATAGCCGGTTAAAGTGCTTCCAAGGGAAAACCCGACCTGCGCTTGTGTTCCCGTCGCTTATCCCCATTTCAGTTAGAACGTAAAAAAAGGACTGCGTAGCAGGTTGGCCGTGATCGGCTCACACTGCACGCCCTGCATTCATGGCCACCAATTTCCTCACCAAAATTTTCGGCAGTCGCAATGACCGCCTGCTCAAAAAGTACCGTTACTCGGTCGCCAAAATCAATGCGCTGGAATCGGGTCTTGAGAAACTTTCTGACGATGCCCTGCGGGCCAAGACCGATGAGCTGAAGCAGCGGGTGAGCGCGGGTGAAACACTTGATGCCCTGTTGCCAGAAGCATTTGCGGTGGTGCGGGAGGGTTCCAAGCGCGTCATGAAGATGCGCCATTTTGATGTGCAGTTGCTCGGTGGCATGTCCTTGCACCACGGCAAGATCTCTGAAATGGGCACCGGCGAGGGAAAGACCCTGACCGCCACCTTGCCGGTTTATTTGAATGCATTGACGGGCAAAGGTGTCCATGTGGTCACTGTCAATGACTACTTGGCCAATCGGGATGCCCAGTGGATGGGCAAGCTGTATAACTTTCTGGGCTTGTCGGTCGGCATCAATTTGCCCAACATGCCGCGCGAAGAAAAGCAGGCCGCTTACCGCGCTGACATCACTTACGGAACCAACAACGAGTACGGTTTTGACTACCTGCGCGACAACATGGTCTACGAGGCCGCAGACCGCGTGCAACGGGGCTTGAACTTCGCCATCGTCGATGAGGTTGACTCCATCTTGATTGACGAGGCGCGTACCCCCTTGATCATCAGCGGCCAAGCGGAAGACCAGACGGATCTGTACCAAGGCATCAAACTGATTGTTCCGCAGCTGGAAAAGCAAGAGGGCGAGGCTGATCCGCACACGGGCGAGGGCATCACCAAGGTGGGCGACTTCACCATTGACGAGAAGAGCCACCAGGTGTTTCTGACCGAACGCGGCCATGAAAACGCTGAGCGCATCCTGTTTGAGATGGGCTTGATCCCCGAAGGCGCCAGCCTGTATGACCCCGCCAACATCACGCTGATGCACCACTTGTATGCGGCGTTGCGTGCCCAGCACCTGTATCACCGCGACCAGCATTACGTGGTTCAGGCCGGTGAAATCATCATCGTGGACGAATTCACCGGTCGTTTGATGACCGGGCGGCGCTGGAGCGAAGGTCTGCACCAGGCTGTGGAAGCCAAGGAAGGTGTGGCCATCCAGCCTGAAAACCAGACCATGGCGTCGATCACGTTCCAGAACTACTTCAGGCTCTACGGCAAACTGGCCGGCATGACCGGCACGGCAGACACCGAAGCCTACGAGTTCCAGGAGATTTATGGCCTGGAAACCGTGGTGATGCCGCCCAACCAGCCCAGCCGTCGTAACGATCAGCTCGATCGGGTTTACAAAACCACCCGCGAAAAGTACGTGGCGGCCATCGCCGACATTCGTGAATGTTATGAACGTGGCCAACCCGTGCTGGTGGGCACCACATCCATTGAGAACTCGGAAATCATTGCGGATTTGCTGACCAAAGAAAAACTGCCACACCAAGTGCTCAACGCCAAGCAGCACGCCCGTGAGGCGGACATCGTGGCCCAGGCAGGTCGCACCAAGATGATCACCATTGCCACCAACATGGCGGGTCGCGGTACTGACATTGTGCTGGGCGGCAACATCAGCAAGGTGATTGAAACCATTGAGGCCGACGAGTCCCTGGATGCCGCCCAAAAGCAGCAGCAAGTGGAGGCTGCGCGGGCTCAGTGGGTCAAAGACCACGAACTGGTGACCAGCTTGGGTGGTTTGCGCATCATTGCCACCGAGCGTCATGAGTCACGCCGGATTGACAACCAGTTGCGCGGACGCTCGGGCCGCCAAGGCGACCCCGGCTCATCTCGCTTCTATTTGAGCCTGGATGACTCGCTGATGCGTATTTTTGCTGGGGACCGGGTCAAGGCCATCATGGACCGGCTGAAGATGCCCGAAGGTGAAGCCATTGAGGCGGGCATCGTGACCCGCAGCATTGAAAGCGCCCAACGCAAGGTTGAGGCACGTAACTTTGACATGCGAAAGCAGTTGCTTGAATACGATGACGTGGCCAACGACCAGCGCAAGGTGATTTACCAGCAGCGCAACGAGATTTTGGACGCCACCGACCTGTCGGCTCAGATTCAGTCCCTGCGTGAAGGCTGCTTCCAGGACATCGTGCGTCAATATGTGCCAGCCGAGTCGGTGGAAGAGCAATGGAGCCTGCCAGCCCTGGAGAAAGTGTTGGCGGATGAGTGGCAGATCAACCTGCCGTTGCAGCAGCAGGTCAGCGCCGCCTCGGCCATCACCGACCACGACATTCTGGAAACCGTGCGTGTTCAGGCCAACCAGCATTTTGAAGGCAAGGTGGCTTTGGTGGGGCATGAGAACTTCACCCAGTTTGAACGCATGGTGCTGCTGCAAAGCATCGACACCAACTGGCGTGACCATTTGAGCTCACTGGATTACTTGCGCCAAGGTATCCATTTGCGTGGTTATGCCCAGAAGCAACCCAAGCAGGAATACAAGCGTGAAGCGTTTGAACTGTTTGGCCAGATGCTTGATTCGGTCAAAAACGAAGTCACCAAGGTGCTGATGAACGTGCGTGTTCAGTCCAACGACGAAGTCGAGCGTGCTGCTGCCGAAATGGAAAGCCGTGCCGAGCGCATCACCAACGTGACGTACAGCGCGCCCACCGAAACCGGCGAGGTGCAGACCACTGTGGATGTTGATACCGTTGCCAAAGCGGTGCCGCGGGTCGGTCGTAACGAACCCTGTCCCTGTGGCAGCGCCAAAAAATACAAGCAATGCCACGGCAGGTTGGCCTAAAACCGCGCTGACTGGTTAAAAATCGGGCCTTGTGCCCGATTTTTACGTCTCCAGCCCCATTTTTGATTTGAATCCCTGAAAGAAGACCATGCCTGTCCATCTGCCCGCTCCCAACCCTGCTGAACTTTTTCCCATTGCCGGTGTGCGCATCGGTGTGACCGAAGCGGGCATTCGCAAGGCCAACCGCAAGGACTTGACGGTGGTTCTGATCGATGCGCAGGCGTCGGTGGCCGGCGTGTTCACACAAAACCGTTTTTGCGCCGCGCCGGTGCAGATGTGTCGTGACCACTTGGCGGGTGGCCAGGGTATTCGCGCTATGCTCATCAACACCGGTAACGCCAACGCGGGTACCGGTGCGGATGGCTTGGCGCGCGCTCAGCAAAGCTGTGCAGCCCTGGCGGGCAAGCTGGGCATTGACGCGCAACAGGTGTTGCCGTTTTCGACCGGAGTGATCATGGAAACCCTGCCGGTGGAGCGCATCGAAGCCGGCCTGGATGCAGCGATTGCCGATGCCAAGGCGGACAACTGGCTGCGTGCGGCCGAGGCCATCATGACCACTGACACCGCGCCCAAAGCCTTTGGTGCTCAAGTGATGATTGACGGCGCCCTGGTCAGCATCACCGGCATCAGCAAGGGCGCGGGCATGATCCGCCCCAACATGGCGACCATGCTGGGCTTCATGGCCACCGATGCCTGTGTCAGTCAAGGCCTGATGAAACAGCTGGCCACGGAGCTGGCCGATGGCTCTTTCAACCGCGTCACGGTGGACGGCGACACCTCCACCAACGATTCGTTTGTGGTGATGGCCACCAACCGCGCCGCCCATGCACCGATTGACTCACTGGACAGCGCCGCCGGCCAGGCGCTGCGCACTGCCATGCTGGGTGTGGCACAAAAACTGGCTCAAGCCATTGTGCGTGATGGGGAGGGTGCTACCAAATTCATATCAATTCGGGTGGAGGGGGGTCAAACCCAGGCCGAATGTCGGCAAGTGGCCTATGCGATTGCGCATTCGCCTTTGGTCAAAACCGCTTTCTTTGCCAGTGACCCCAACCTGGGTCGTATTCTGGCGGCAGTCGGTTACGCGGGTATTGCCGACCTGGACCAGACCCGAATTGACCTGTACCTGGACGACGTGCTGGTGGCGTGCCAGGGCGGGCGCAATCCGAACTACCGGGAAGAAGACGGTCAGCGCGTCATGAAACAAAGCGAGATCACTGTGCGTGTGGTGCTGGGGCGTGGCACAGCGGCCGATACGGTCTGGACCTGTGATTTGAGCCACGACTACGTCACGATCAACGCCGACTACCGCTCATGAGCGCCCCATTTGAACACTTGATCGAGCGTGCTGAGCAACTCATCACGCGGATTGAGGCGGCATTGCCGCAACCCCTGGCGCAGCCCGACTGGACCGCCTCGTGCGCATACCGCTATCGCAAGCGTAGCGCCGGGCGCAGCAGCCTGGAGCCCGTGCGCCATGTGGGCGCCATGAAACTCGAGGACTTGAAAGAAATCGAGCCGCAAAAAGAAAAAATCCAGCGCAACACGCTGCAGTTTGTCCGGGGCCAACTGGCCAACAACGTGTTGTTGACCGGTGCGCGGGGTACCGGCAAGTCGTCGCTGATTCGGGCTTGTCTCAACGCTTACCAGCATCTGGGTTTGCGCCTGATCGAGGTCGATAAAGCCGATTTGACCGATCTGCCCGACATCGTGGACCTGGTCTCGGACCGGCCCGAAAAATTCATTGTGTTTTGTGACGACTTGAGCTTTG
>JAIFMR010000069.1 GCA_020048255.1 Rhodoferax sp.
TGCCCATCTTCTTGGTGTGGTGCACCAGGATCACGCCAGCGTTCGGATTGACGGTGTACAAAATGCGCTCAACTCTTTGCTTTAAAAAGAAAAGCATGGCGGCGTTGTCGTTTTCACCGGGAGAGCCTTCTCCGCCGTCAAACACATTGCGCAGCGGGTCGATGGCGATGATGTCGGGTGGTTCGGCCGGAAATGCCTGCGCAATGGCGGCAATCACCTGCGCCACACCGTCACTGTTAAGAATTGTGTGAACCTGAGGCGTGGAGTACAGGTTCTGGCGCGCATCCTTGATGCGGTGAGATGGCAACTTGATGGCCTTGACACGCTCGCGCAGGTAGTAATACTGCACCTCTGCTTGCAAGTAAAAAATACGCAAAGGGCGTGAGGGGCGCATTCCCAGAAAAGTGGCACCGGCGGCCATGTGCGCAAGCCAGGCCAACAAAAAGTCGCTTTTGCCCACCTTGGGGGCGCCACCGAACACAAGCAAACTGCCCGGTGTCAGCACCCTCGGGCCGATGATGTCAGGCGGCAGGGGCGAATCGTCGTCCAGTAGTTGACCTAGTGAAAAGCTGGGCAACACGGGTTCTGCTGCCTTGATGACCTGCCGATCACCCTTTGCAATGAACGTCAAGCAGTCAAAGCCCTCATCAACTGCGTCGGCAGCATCCCATTTTTCCGGCTTGACTTCGGGTGGCACAACGATGCAGACAGATGCGCAGCCAGCCAGCACGCAGGCCCGGGCAGCGTTCTGGGCGTAATCCCAGCCAGGAGAATCACGATCTGGCCAGATGACCACATTCTTTCCTTTGAGTGGGCTCCAGTCGGTCTTGTCAATGGGTGCCTTGGCTCCGTTCATGGCGGTGGTGGCCACGACACCCAATGCAATCAGAGCGCTGGCGCACTTTTCACCTTCGACCAAGACAATTTGGCGGCAAGTCGCCACAGCGGGAAGATTGAACAGTGGCCTCGGATCAGGCGCGCGCCACATCCGGCTGCCAACGTCCCAAGGTCGGAATTCCTTACCCGAGGGTGGGTCGTAGCGGTAGACGCAGGCAATCAGCGCGCCTTGGCTTGACAGGTAATCCCACTTCGCGGTGTACGGCCCAAGTTCGTCTGTGGGGGCGCTGCGCGCTTCACGCTGTATTGGTCGCCTAACAGGTGGCGCAAATCCGAGCCACTGGCTGATTTCCTGAAGCACCTGCACAAAATCATGCCGCACCGATAGACCGCGTGACATGGCCCAGATGTCGATCAGATCACCGCCATCGTCGTTAGAAAAGTCTTTCCACAAGCCACGACGCGCGCCCTCGAGTTCCACCACCAGACTTTTGCCTGGTGTTCCGTCAATATCGCCTACATAAAATTTGGTGCCTTTAGTCTGACCGGCCGGAAAGAGGTAATGCAATACCGCTTCCAATCGATCCAACAGGCCAGAACGTAAAGCTTGAATATCCTCACCCAAATCGGCACGCTGCTGTGACGCATCGTTGAAGTCCATCCAATCCAGGGTTTCTACCGTCATGCAGCACTCCAGCACCGGTCTTGCCAAGCGCAGAATTTGCATTCGTGGTGGGTTGGTGTCGTGGTGTGGCGTGGCAACTGCTCACCTGCTTCTGTGGCGGAAATCACCTTGACTGCACGGTCTGACATGCGTTGCGCCAAGCCACCATCGAAAGGCAACAACTCAACCCAGATTTCCTGCGTGTTTTTGTTGATCGCAGTAAACAGTGCCGAGTTGTCAGAAACGCCAGGCACGCTGGCCTCCATGTAGGCCTGATACACCGCCACTTGTGCTGCATACACTGGTTTCGACTTGGCAACCCCCTGTTTGACGGTGTCACGCCAAGACTTGTCATTCATGGTCTTGCATTCCCAGAGCGCCGGGTAGGACAGGCCCAATTCGGATGGGCCACCATTCAGAATGCCGTCAACATGGCCTGCAATGCGGCCACCGGCAACAGAAAATCCGAACTGACCGCCTTGGGCGTTGTGTGTGTAGAGGTCAAATCCAGCCAAACGCAGCCAGCGGACCGCCATGTCTTCCAACTGATGGCCAACTTCAAATATGCGCAACAGGCGACCAGAAAAGTCACGGTCAGCGTCAACTGGCGCATGGGTGTATTCGTATTGCAATGCGCGCTCACAGGTGACCCCAAGCCGAGATGCGCCCAGGTAGTTGCGCGGTATTTCCTTGTCCCGTTCTTTGATCAGTGCAACGTCGATCAGGGTGCTGATGTGCTCCTCAATCTTGGGGCGGTGGTTGAAATCCAGCATCAAGCAGTCCTCCCTGTGGATGGCCACTGCTGCTGGCGCGCCAGACGCTGCTCCAGAAACGCACGATCTCTGCAAGCCACACGCTCGTGCTCCGCCAGCATGCGTGCTTGAAATGCCGTGACAACCACCTCGATGAGCGTCAACACTTCTTGGCGGCTGAAATCGGCCAGTGGGCGCTGCAAGCCTATGGTGCCGACGTAGTCGCCCAAAGGCATCAAGCAAGAGACAATTGCCTCGTTTTCCATTTCAGTGGTGTTGATCATGTTTCCCTCGGTCTTGTTCATGATTTGAGAAAAGGCGTTTTGACAGGCCATCGAGCAAAACACCCAACGGTCGCTGTACCGCGCCGGATCGCTGCGCTTGAGCCTGGGGTTAAACCACCCCAGCCCTTTGGCTTGACGGGAACAAACCGCGCAGGTCATGCGACCATCCGGTAACTGTCGTTGGCCGCCATCACCAGGCGATGAATCTGCGATTTATTGAACTGGAAGGACAGCAGTGCCGAGGCCTGGTAGCGGGTCATTCCGAAATCCGCCCGCATTGCCTGTGGCAGGTACTGGAGCTGCTTTTGTGTTGGTGGCTCGTTGAGCCAGCGACGTGTCTTGTGGGCCGAATCGGCGCTCTCGTTGCCATTGAGCCAATCGTCTGCCTTGGCCATGCACACCGTGCGCTCGCCAATTGCCAGCAGGTGCGGTTGTAAGTCTTTGCCACCGCCAACAGCGTACCAACGACCGTTCAGGAAAAAGATACCGCCCCACGCATTGAAACCGGTGGCCATGAGCGCATCGTCACAGCCAAAAAGATCACACCACCTGAAATTGGAGCGTTTGAGCAGATCGATCTCGCTCATGATGAAATCGGCCAAGACACCGCCGTCCTTCTGCTGACGATCCCAGATATGGCCGCACAACGGGCACTCCATACAGGCCATGGGGACAATCGCACCGCAGTCAGGGCAATCCTTGGTCGGCGCTTCACCATCATGAAGATGACCGTCGAGATTGACCTCCTGCTCCAGCGAACCATGCATCAGGCTGGCTGTGCCAAAGTCCAGCACGATGCAGTCCGACTTAACAAGGCCCGGGAATTCCTCTGGATCAATGGTGCGCAGCCCACGACCAACCATCTGAATGAAGGTTGATTTGTAGGAGCTGGGGCGCAGCAATATCACGCAGCTCGTTGGCGTGTAGTCATAACCCTCAGTCAGCACAGCAACATTGACAACCACCTGGGCGCTTCCGCTCTCAAACGCAGCCAAGCGTGCCTTGCGTTCGCCACCAGACAACTCGCCGTGAACCAGTACCGCGTTCACGTTAGCCGCTTCGAAAGCTTCACAGACGTGCTGGGCATGTGCCACCGTCGAACAAAAGATGATGGTTTTTCGACTCGCCGCCTTTTCTTTCCAATGCTTGATGACCGCGTCCGAAATCAGTCGTTTGTCAAGAATCGAAGCAACCTCATCCATGTCAAAGTCGATGGCCGTCTTGCGTACATTTTTAAGGGCATCCTGGACACCCACATCGATGACGAAGGTACGCGGCGAGACAAGGTGACCGGCTGCAATCATCTCGCCCAGGCTGATCTGATCAGCCACGTTTGAGAAGATCTCGCGTAGACCCTTGCCATCACCCCGGTTTGGGGTGGCGGTCAGTCCACAGATGCTTGCTTTTGGATTGCGCGCCAGCACCGCATCAATCACATACCGGTAACTGTCCGACGAAGCGTGATGTGCCTCGTCAATGACAAGCAAATCCAAGGTCGGCATCTGCTCAAGATGCGATTGGCGTGACAAGGTCTGAACCATCGCAAAAGTCGCCTGACCGAGCCAGGATTTCTCGTTTGCGTCGAACACCGAGGTGGTCATGCCCGGATTGACCCGTTCGAACTTGGTGCGGTTT
The DNA here is from genome assembly GCA_020048255.1 of Rhodoferax sp. Classification (GTDB taxonomy): domain Bacteria; phylum Pseudomonadota; class Gammaproteobacteria; order Burkholderiales; family Burkholderiaceae_C; genus Rhodoferax. The sequence continues at coordinate 4,173 of JAIFMR010000069.1, forward strand.
TGGCCGGTCAGTTCGGTTCGGTGCGCCAGGATGCATGCCTTGGCATCGGGCTCAACCAAGAGTCGGCCTGTGACGGCCGACAGCATGATGGTCTTGCCGGATCCGGTGGGCGCTACAGCCAGCGTATTGCCATACTCACCGAGCGCCAACAGCGTGCGCTCCACCAACAATGATTGACGAGGTCGAAGCATCATGGTGGTAACTCCTTACTGTGCCCAGCTCGGCCGACCCGGAACGGGCGCACGGCCAGTGGCTTGGGCATAGGCGTTGGGTGTGCTGGTTGGGGCGGCGGCCATCACTCCGGATGCCGCTGTACCTGCCGAGTTCGGAGTCCCCATCAACGCTGCGTAATCTTTGTTGTCAGACGTGACAGCCGACTTGATGACGCTCTTGTCTTGGCCGTTTTGGTCCTTTTCCCAGTCAACTTTTCCCAGGAATTCAATGCCATCCAAGTCCACAAAACCATTGATCCGCCGGGCGTTCTGTGCGGCGGCACTGTTGTCACCCGGGTGAATGCCGCGTGCTGAATTGAGGATGGCCTTGATAAAGGTGCGCCCCATACCCGCCCATTCCGGTCCTTTCGGGCTGTGAAGGCCGATCAAGGACCACATTTTTCGGCGTGCATATTCACCTTCCATGACGACAAATTCGCAGTTCAGGTAAACCGAACCTGTGCTGGTATTGCGCGTGGCGTAGCCACCCGTCCAACCTTGTGATGCATCATCAAAGCCACCAGGGCGGATCGTCATGTGCACACGCACATTGCTGCCTTTGGGAATGGGCTCAAAGGAAGGCTGCTCGGCGGCCGAGTTGAAATCGAAATAGGTCATGATCAAGACTCCTGAATAGGTTGGGTTACAGATGTGGCAGTGGTGGTGTCACTTGGGCAGGTGATGGGCATGGGCCGTGAGAAATTCAGCCGTTCCGCTGCCGGTTTGGCCGGGCCTGCGATCTTTTGCATCAGGCGACCCAGATGGGGTTCTTCGATCAGGTCAAGACGGCCGGAGCGATCTTTGGCTGGATAACCCCAAGCATTGAGCGTTTGGCAGACAAAGGCGCGGTAGCTCTGGCCATCGTCTGCCTTGATGTCGGCCAGCGTGATGACGACGTCAACAATTCCAGGCAATTCCAGACCAGTTTTCGACCCATCAATCTGCAGCGAAAAAACGCGCCGATTGAAGTCATCAAGCTTTTCGTCCAAGATGCCAACGAACCACACATTTTTGTGACGTGTATGCTGCAAGTGGGTCAGCCAAGAAATCATTTCCGAGCCAAGCAAGCCATAAGCACCTCTGCTGTCGGGCTTGCCCGTTTTTTCGGAATAGGCTTGGGGCTGGCCTTTGCACCATTGCATGCAAAGTCGGCCTGCCACCGTGATCGAGTCGACAAATATGGTTTCATATTTATCCATGGCCGATGGACTGCCAAAACGCGCGCAGACTGCATCGAAATGTGCCTGGCTGTAAGGCTGGTCATCGCGTAGTGCAGGATTGGGGCCGCCAATAAAGACCGCGATATCTCGGCACTCCTGCCAAGTGCGTGGCCGAACGGCATCACCAGTCCAACCTTCGACGGCTCGGTCGCCAGCTTCGAGGTCACAAAACAAGGTGGCGATGGGGTTCAAAGTCCAAAGCTGCGAGGTTTTGCCCAATCCACTTTTGCCAACCATCACGCCTTTGATGCCGTGATATTCAGCCAGGCGTTGGTCGGCGGTATAGATTTTGAGACTCATGCTTGTACCCCTTCGACCAAAGCCAGGCGAAAGCTCGGCTTGCCGGTTTTAAGCGTGCGTGCAGCAACGAAAGCTGATTTCAATGTCTCTGGCCAGGCACCAAACTTGGTCTCCGACACGCGGTAGCTGACTTCCACATACTGGGCCGGGTTTTCACCATTGGCAGCGATGCGGCGGGTGATCTCAGCCAGTTTGGTTTGGTCCCACTCCACCTTCTTTGGCAAGTCGGCAGTGACCTGCACTGGGCCGTCCTCGAAATGCACGATGCCGGTGTCTTTGCCTGCGGCCAAACGCAGTGCGTGCGCACGGCTGGCGAATTTCAGCTCGGTTGCCCGGTCGAGGTGATCGTTGATCGCCTTGGCTTTGGACAGCAGATCAATGGCGTCGCTTTTGAGGTCAAAAAGTGCTTGGCTGCTGCGTTCGGACAGATTCCCGATGGGAATAGCCAGCACATGTTCTTGGAGTAGCATGCTCATGCTGCACCTCCCGCGGTGACCGTGTCTACTGCTGCGCCAAAACGCTCGGAAGTGCTTTTGCGAAGGCTTTCGTTCTCGAAGGACTCGATGTCTTCAGCCCTATAAAGCACACGGCCCTGCAATTTCATGAACACGGGCCCGATGCCTTCAGTTCTCCAGCGCTCCAGCGACGCTTCGCTTAAGTCCCAACGATCAGCCAATTGGCGTTGATTGAGGTGTTTGATAGTCACGTTTTTGTCCTTTCAGGTTGTTGCTAAAACGTGAGGGAATCATCGAATTCAGGGGGTGGGCAAAGGGGTGGGCAAGGTAGACAAAATTGGTGGGCAGATTTGGTAAATAGCCACTTCCACAGGAAACAGACGAAAAAAAACCCGGCTAATCAGGCCGGGCTGGGTTTAAGTTGGCTGGCGAGCAGTCAGCCGAGTTTCATCTCAACCCTTGGGCGGAAACGGATCATTGCCGTAGCTGTTGCGCTCACGGATGCGTCCGTTTTCTCCATGAATGAGCACTTCGCTTTTTTGGTTGATAGCGATATCTCGTGCAGCACGCTCTGCTTGTGCCTGTGTGCTGTGGTGTGAGGTGTCGCGCGAATTTCCGGCACCGCGAACTGCCCATTCATTAGCGCGGGGAACAACGTGTTGGTTTTTGCCTGACATGGTCTGTCCTTTTCAAAAGTGGGAAAGTGAAATCGTCAAATGGTGTGTCTTGCGCTTGCTTCACCCCCCTTCCAAGATCAGGAACTCTGGCTTGATCCAGTAGTTGCCATTGCTGTCATTTCCGACAAAAATCGCTTGCACCTGCTTGTGCCGTTTAAAGATGTCCGCAGTCCGGAAGGTTGCCGTAGTGATTGCCAACTTGCTGGCAATATGTCGTTTGTGAACCTCGTCGCCATCAGCTTCTTCAAGGATCGTTAAAAAGTCATGCACCTGCGGTGACACAGAAAATTTGGTGCCGTTTATCAAAACCGCTCGCTGACTGTGCAAGAGGCGAAGCGATGTTTCGTCAGACTGCTCAACCGTGGCCAATCCAGTTAGGTACGGCTCAATGTTTTCCACAACAAGATGGGACTTGCGTAATTGAGCGATGGCGCGCAGCGAAACGAACAGTCGATCTGCCAGTTCGGTGGTTTTGATCCGTTCTGGATCGCTGGTAGTGATTAGCACCTCAGCGCCGGGGCGGGCCAATCGATCAAGTGCAGCCTTCACTTTTGTCGAAGCACTGGCGATCCGGCACCCGAAAAATAAGCTGCGACGCTGCCTGCGAATCTCCCGATCACCCAAGTACCAAAGCACATCGTCGACCACCATTTCAACTTTGTGCCGGTCTTTCAGACCCAGCGCGGCATTCAGCCAGTCGGCAATTTTTGCTGGCCTGATATGCCACAGACGCGACTGCTCGGCATTCAGTGGCACCCAACCGCAGTCACTGCAATGAGCACGGTATGGCAGCCGTGTGGATATTGGTGGCATCAGGAGCTCAGGCTGAATTGACCGACTTGTGCAGTCCGGGCACAGGACCGATGGTGCCACCTCCTGCGTCACACTCAACGCTTCCACGCTTCGCAGGTGCTGGTAGAGGTGGCGCTTTCCTCCCAGCCATATGGCATCGGGCAGCAACCGTGTGTCTTTTTGCTCAAGTAACCAACACATTTCGGCCATGGCTGGAGCGTTATTCGGGCCCAGACTCACAAGAACTCCGGATCAGCCTGCCTGGCAGCTGCTTCAGCAATTACTTTGGGCGGGTCTTGCATCACGCCTAAGGCCCGCATCAGGGCTTGTGCAAACTGTGCATCGACCTCGTCCATGTCGCGCAGATTACTGATGCCGACAGGCTTCAAGCCAATATGCAGCACACGCCCAACTCTCTCCCCGACAGGCGCTAAGAAGTAGACTGTCACCACCGCATCGATGATGTTGAAACCTTGGCCCATCAACGTTTCATTTTTTTGAGTTCGAATGCATGCCAACGCATCCGGCGCATCCCGGCCCGCAACTGGTTTAATCAAATAGTCGCACTGAGGCAAAGTGATTGATCGCACTTTGCATTCAGACAACCTCATCTTTTCTACGCAATAGGTGGCCAGGTCAAGACCACTGCTTTCGTCAAGCACCAGTCCGTCGCGCAGACGGTTGAGCAAGAACAACGGTTGCGCCACACATAACGGCTCTATCTCTTTTTTGAAAACGTGCTTTCCCAAGGCCGTCAAAACCTTCTGTCGAACCTTATCGCCGCCAGAAATCAACAGGTCAATCACACCGCTTTCGGGGTAGACAATGATGGACATTCGCATCGGCGGGCGCACATCGCGCCAAACTGTCTTGTCGTCTGGTCCGAACTCCAAACTGCGCTGCAGTTCATCTTCGATTCGGACATCGAATTGAAAGCCACCGTCTAAATGACGGCACAGTACGTCAATTTCACAAGCACGGGGTTTGCTTTTTCGGGGCGTAAAGGACTGCGCCAGCGACAACTTCAGCGCGGCCAGGTCTTCATGCGTGGCGTGCAGCGTTTGCTCCGGAGGCACATGAATACGCTTCCAATTGCGCTTGCCAATATCGGCATCCGCAATAAAGAGTGCCTCAGCATCCGCAAACCGCTTGGGCCAATTAGCCAGCGCCCACAGTGCGCGTTCGGCATCGCTGCTGTGATGCAAAAAATCCTCAAGCATGGCATCACCCAAAGGGGCACTGTTGCGCAGAGCGTACAGTCCTCGCCGATTGGCCATGGCATCGACACGACGCAATTCGCTGTAGACGCTGATCCGTTCGGTATCAGAAAGCATCTCAAGAGTCGTTTGAACGAGCTCAATCAAGTCTTCTGCCGACTGATCCCAGTCCAAGCCCTCAGGTAAATTTATCTTCTTTGCTTGAAAATAGAACTGCCAGGTGCGCGAAGGTACTTGACGGATGAGTTCACGATAATTGAAGGCGACCATTTTTTTCCTTGTGTTTTGGCTAACTCGCGATTCGTTTGCTCCCTTCGCGCGAAACCCAGGTTGAGATCAGAGTCATGCCGAAATAGCCAAACCACCGACCGAAATAGTTCGATACACCGAACTATTGGGATTATTTCAGACCAGATATGGGTTTGTCAAGCAAATACGGATTCGTTCGGTCTAGTGGTACTATTTGCCAAATCTCAGGAACAACTAAGGAGCCAAAAGTGCCTTCACCGCTTGGTGACAAGATTCGCGCATTGCGCAAGCAAAAAAAACTCAGCCTTGAGCAACTCGCAGAGCAAACTGATTCCAGTAAAAGCTACATGTGGGAATTGGAAAACAAGGACGCGCCCAACCCTTCTGCAGAAAAGATTGCCCGTATCGCGGCAACTCTGGATGTAACCACGGAATTTTTACTCAGCACTGCGACCTCTACGCCTGATGGAGAAGTGGTTGATCAAGCGTTTTTTCGGAAATATCAAAATTTGCCAGAGCTTGAAAAAAAGAAAATCCGAAAAATCGTGTCCGGGTGGGAGGATGAATGAATGAAAAATTGATGCCTATTGCCCAAGCCAATAGCATCTCAAACATGTTGCGCATGGTGCTGGGCGACACCCGGTTTCCGGTCGATGTCGAAGCTCTTGCCGTGCAATACTCGCACCAGCGTTTTCCAGATTCACCGATTGACAAGGTCATCGGCGAGGCCGTTGATGGTTTTCAGGGCATGCTCAAGGCCAATAAGGATCTGTCAAAATGGCTGATTCTTTACAACAGTGCTGTGACATCTCTGGGGCGTAAACGATTCACGATTGCGCACGAATTTGGTCACTATCTTTTGCACCGCCATGCAAGCAGCGCGTTTCAGTGCGGTGCAGATGACATTGAGACAGGGCACCAGAATAAATTCGATATTGAAGCTGATGCTGACAAGTTTGCGTCTTACTTGCTGATGCCCTATGACGACTTTCGCAAACAGGTTGACGGGCAGTCCATTAGCTTCGATCTGCTCAGCCACTGTGCCGACCGATATGGTGTATCGCTCACCGCAGCAGCATTGCACTGGATAGAAATCGCCGAAAACCGCGCAGTTTTGGTGGCGAGCCGTGATGACTACATGCTGTGGGCAAAGTCCAACAAAGCAGCATTCAAATCTGGAACGTTCTTCGCGACCCGAAAAAACACCATCGAAGTGCCACAGGATGCGCTGGCACACAGCAATCAAAATTCGGGAAGCGATCAGTCTCAAAATATCCGGGCGCAGGTTTGGTTTCCTCGTGAACCGTCCCATGTGGACTTGACCGAGATGATCAAGGTCGCTGGCAACTACGACTACACGTTGTCGTTGCTGCTGATGCCTGAAGCGGAGTGGCGGCAGCCACAGCATGACGATGGCGATCCGGAGGAAGACACCTTCGACCGCTTCATAAATAACGGCCAGTTT
>JAIFMR010000199.1 GCA_020048255.1 Rhodoferax sp.
CGCGGAAGCGTTTCTTCGCCGCGCTCTTGGTCTTCATTTTGGGCATTTACATGCTCCTTTTTACATTGTGCTCGTGAGGCGTCTGCAAACACTTTGCAGCCTTGATGGCCCCGAGCCACTTTTAAGTGGTGAGGTTAGTCACCACTGGCGGCAGCGGCATTTAACACCACTGCCTTCGAGACAGGTTTGAGCAACTTCTTACGTTGCTGCCCAAACCCACCTCAAATCCTACGTTTCCCCGATCAGGACGCGGACGTCGTGCTCTCGGCCACCGCAGCCGGCTTGGCCACCTGCTTTTTGCGACCTGGGGCGATCATCATGATCATCTGACGCCCTTCAAGCTTGGGAAACTGCTCCACCAAAATCGTGTCACCCAGTTCATCACGAATGCGATTGAGCAAGGCCATCCCCAAATCCTGGTGCGTGATCTCGCGCCCCCGAAAGCGCAACGTGATCTTGCATTTGTCGCCTTCGGACAAAAAGCGCTTGATGTTACGCATCTTGATGTTGTAGTCACCGTCGTCCGTACCCGGGCGAAACTTGATCTCCTTGATGTCGATCACCGTTTGCTTGGCCTTGGCCTCAGCCGCCTTCTTTTGCTCCTGGTACTTGAACTTGCCGTAATCCATCAAACGGCACACCGGCGGTATCGCTGTTGCAGCAATTTCCACCAAATCAACATCCAACTCACCCGCCATTCGCAGTGCTTCAGTGATACTGACCACACCCAGCGGTTCGTTTTCCACACCAGAGAGGCGAACCTCTGGCACCATGATTTCCCGATTCAATCGGTGTTTGCGTTCTTCGCGTTGACGGCGATCACGAAATTCGGTAGCGATGAGCCGCAACGGCATTCTTTCAACCAGTGACTCAAGTAATTGATTTGCGAGCAACGTCGTCTGATATCTTCCGCGAGAAATCTTCCAGAGACATGACTCCAAGGTCTTGACCACCTCGGGCGCGCACTGCGACAGCGCCAGACGCCATCTCTTTGTCGCCTATAACGACCAGATATGGCACTTTTTGCATCGAATGCTCACGTATTTTATACGTGATTTTCTCGTTGCGAAGGTCTGTCTGCACTCTAAACCCTTGATTTTGCAGCGTTTTCGCGACGTTTTGGGCATATTCAGCTTGCGCATCGGTGATGTTGAGCACCTTGACCTGGACCGGTGCAAGCCAGGTTGGCAGGGCGCCAGCGGTCTCTTCGATCAAAATCCCGATGAAGCGCTCCAAGCTGCCCACAATGGCGCGATGCAGCATGACCGGGCGGTGGCGAGCGCTGTCCTCCCCCACGTAATCGGCATCCAGACGCTCGGGCATGGAAAAATCAACCTGAATGGTGCCGCACTGCCAATGCCGGCCAATGGCATCCTTGAGGGTGTATTCCACTTTGGGACCATAAAAAGCACCTTCACCGGGTGACAACTCGAAATCACAACCCGATGCCCGCAGGCTCTCAATCAGTGCGTGTTCGGCCTTGTCCCAAATCTCATCGGATCCGATGCGTTGCTCAGGGCGGGTGGCAATTTTGTAAATGATGTTTTTGAAACCAAAGTCCAGGTAGACCTTTTGCAGCAGGGTGGTGTAAGCCACACACTCCGACAAGATTTGGTCTTCTGTGCAAAAAATGTGGCCATCGTCCTGAGTGAAGCCGCGCACCCGCATGATGCCGTGCAAACCGCCGGTAGCTTCATTGCGGTGGCATTGGCCAAACTCGCCATAGCGCAAGGGCAAGTCACGGTAACTTTTCAGGCCTTGCTTGAAGATCAAAATGTGGCCGGGGCAGTTCATGGGTTTGAGGGCGTAGTCACGCTTCTCAGACTCGGTGGTAAACATGTTGTCGCGGTACTTGTCCCAGTGACCGGTTTTCTCCCACAAGGTTTTGTCCAGCAATTGAGGGCCCTTGACCTCCTGGTAGCCATTGTCCCGGTAGACCTGGCGCATGTATTGCTCGACGGCCTGCCAGACAGCCCAGCCTTTGGGATGCCAAAACACCATGCCGGGGGCGTGATCATCCACATGGAACAAGTCCAGCTCGCGGCCGAGTTTGCGGTGATCCCGTTTCTCCGCTTCTTCAAGCTGAGTCAGGTGTTGCTGTAAGTCGTCCTTGGTCGCCCAAGCCGTGCCGTAAATGCGCTGCAGCATCTCGTTGCGATGGTCTCCACGCCAGTAAGCGCCGGCGACTTTCATCAGTTTGAAATGCTTGAGCTTGCCGGTGCTGGGCACGTGCGGGCCACGACACAGATCTTCAAAAGTACCTTCGCGGTACAAACTGACATCTTCATTCGCAGGAATGCTGGCGATGATCTCGGCCTTGTAATGTTCACCCAAACCCTTGAAATAGGCCACAGCCTCATCGCGTGGCAAGACGCGGCGTGTGATGGGCTCATCTTTGGCAGCCAACTCGGCCATGCGTTTTTCAATCACAGCCAAATCGTCCAAGGTGAACGGGCGTTCAAAAGAAAAGTCGTAGAAAAATCCGTTTTCAATCACTGGCCCAATGGTCACCTGCGCCTTTGGAAACAATTCCTTGACGGCATAAGCCAGCAAGTGGGCGGTGGAGTGACGAATCACCTCCAGCCCATCCGTATCTTTAGCGGTGATGATGGACAGCGCCACATTGCGATCGATCAGGTAGCTGGTGTCCACGGTCTGGCCATCAACCTTGCCGGCCAAGGCCGCTTTCGCCAAACCTGCACCAATCGATGCAGCCACATCAGCGACGGTCAGGGCTGCGGGATAGTCACGTTGCGAACCGTCAGGAAGAGTAATTTGAACCATGATGATCAGGGAGTGAGGTAAAAAAAAACGCGGGCCTGTCCGCGTTTAACTATGATTTAAAGAGCACACAATGCTTAAGGCACGCGGGCTACGGCCTAATTTCTTCAATAACTTCGCCGTGTCGTTCGCGGTGTCATAACCAAAATGCCTTTCTCGCTCTCATACAAAGTTGATGTCTTGATTTTAACCAGAGTCTTCGTCACACAAAAAAAGGCCGGCAGCCCTGTTCAAGCTGCCAGCCTTTACCCTCCTCGGGGCCGTTGTGATCAGTGGAACTGCTCTTCTTCGGTAGAACCGGTCAGAGCCTTCACAGAGGATGAACCACCTTGAATCACGGTGGTCACGTCGTCGAAGTAACCCACGCCGACTTCCTGTTGGTGCGACACAAAGGTGTAACCCTTGTCACGCGCCGCAAATTCGGGCTCTTGCACCATTTCGGTGTAGTGCTTCATGCCTTCGCCTTGGGCGTAAGCGTGGGCAAACTGGAAGGTGTTGAACCAGTTGATGTGGATACCAGCCAAGGTGATGAACTGGTACTTGTAGCCCAGTGCCGACAAGTCTTCCTGGAAGGACGCGATCTGCGAGTCGTTCAGGTTTTTCTTCCAGTTGAACGATGGCGAGCAGTTGTAGGACAACAGCTTGCCTGGGCACTCTTTGAGCACAGCCTGGGCGAATTCGCGGGCAAAGCCGATGTCTGGCACACCGGTTTCGCACCACACCAAATCGGCGTAGGGCGCGTAAGCGACACCACGGCTGATGGACTGCTCCAGGCCGTTCTTGACGCGGTAGAAGCCTTCTTGGGTGCGCTCACCGGTGATGAAAGGTTTGTCGTTCGCGTCGTAATCGCTGGTAATCAGGTTTGCGGCTTCTGCATCGGTACGCGCCAGGATGATGGTAGACACGCCCATGGTGTCAGCAGCCAAACGTGCAGAGATCAGCTTCTCAACCGCTTCACGGGTCGGAACCAGCACCTTGCCACCCATGTGACCGCATTTCTTCACGGCAGCCAGTTGGTCTTCAAAGTGAACACCAGCCGCGCCGGACGTGATCATATTTTTCATCAGTTCAAACGCGTTCAACACGCCGCCGAAACCGGCTTCCGCGTCAGCCACGATCGGCAAGAAGTAGTCAATGAATTCCTTGTCGCCCGGGTTGATGCCACGGCCCCACTGGATTTCGTCAGCGCGCTTGAACGTGTTGTTGATGCGGCGAACCATGGTGGGCACCGAGTCGTAGGCGTACAGCGACTGGTCAGGGTACATGGTTTCAGAGGTATTGCCGTCAGCAGCAACTTGCCAGCCTGACAGGTACACCGCCTCGAGGCCGGCCTTGGCTTGCTGCATGGCTTGGCCTGCGCTGATCGCGCCGAAAGCGTTGACATAGCCTTTCTTGGCCCCACCGTTGACTTTGTCCCACAGTTTCTCAGCGCCGTTCTTGGCGAAGGTGCACTCAGGCTGAACGCTGCCGCGCAGACGAACGACATCCGCCGCGGAGTAGCCGCGCTTCACACCCTTCCAGCGGGGGTTGGTCGCCCAGTCTTTTTCGAGGGCGGCGATTTGTTGTTCGCGGGTCATTTGGGTCATGAGAACACTCCTAGGTTGGTTGAAACAAGGTGCACCAGGATCAGTTTGAATCTCTGCTGCGTTGCCTTGTATTCTAGTCTTGTATAAGACTATATCCACCTCTTATGTCTTATAGAAGACTTTTATTATTCTCATAAAAATCAACAGGTTAGCTTTTGCATATCGCAATACAAAAAGCTATTTTTCATCTTAAGAAAAATTAAAAAGTTTTTGATTACCTCTATTTCAAATAATGAAATCAAGATTTCGCCATTCAAAAAATCAGAAGGCATCGGCGTAGCGCCGCAACTCCCAGGCACTGACTTGCTGACAATAGTCACTCCACTCTTGCCTTTTGAGTTGAATGAACTGCTGACAAAACGCATCGCCCATGGCGTCAGTTAGCACGGTGTCGTCCGCCAGCGCTTGCACCGCCTGACCCAAGTCCGAAGGCAAGCGCTCGGGCATGGCCTGGCCACTGGCCAAACGCTCGTACAAATCCTCAGCGCAGGCCGGCGGCTCTTGCAGATCGCGGTCGACACCGTCGAGCCCGGCAGCAATGGTGGCCGCCAGCGCGGCATACACATTGCAAGACGGATCCGGCAAACGCAGCTCGAAACGCCCGGCCACCGTGCGCACCAGGCAGGTTCGATTGTTGTCGCCATAGGTCTTCCAGACCGGTGACCAGGTCGTGCCCGAGGCACTGTGACTGCACGCCAGGCGCTTGTAGCTGTTGACCGTCGGTGCACACAAGGCAGCTAGCGCATCGGCGTGATGCAGCAAGCCAGCGATAAAACTGTAAGCCTTGCCGCTGAGCTGCAACGGGTCTAGGGTGTTGGTAAACAGGGCCTCACCTTGCGCATTGGTGATGCTCAAGTGAAAGTGCAGGCCACTGCCCGGCGCACCCGCAAAGGGTTTGGGCATGCAACTGAACACCGCGCCGTGCTTTTCAGCAATGGCGTGTGCGGTCATTTTGAACAGCATATAGCGGTCTGCCGCCGCCAAGGCATCGTCAAACTTGTAATTGATTTCGTACTGACCACAAGCGTCTTCATGGTCCATTTGCTGCAGCTCAAAGCCGAGCTGGGTCAAGGTCTCACGCATGTCTTCCAGAAAAGCGCGGTGACGGTAGATGGCCTTGAGGTCATAAGACGGCTTGTCGAGCTGATCTTGGGCGTCGGCATGGACCCATTGGCCCGTCTGGTCTTTTTTCAGCAAAAAAAACTCCGGCTCGATGCCCACCCACAGCGTCCAGCCACGGGCTTTGAGCCGATCCACCTGGCGCTTGAGCACCTGGCGCGAGCAGGTCTCTAGCGCCTCACCGCCGGCAAAACCATCGCACACCGCGTGGGCCACACCCGGCATGAACGGCAGCACCCGCAAGCTATCCACTTGCACCCGGCCGTAATACTCGCTGCGCGCGCCATGCCGCCCCAGCCCCGTACCCCAAATGCTGGGACCGGCAAAGCCCGCACCACTTTCGACCCATTCACGCAGGTTTTGCACCGGTACCAGTTTGCCCTTGGCCACGCCGTGTAAATCGCAGAACTGCGTCAGGATCGAGTGGACACCCTGCGCCTTCAGGTCGCGCACAACGCTCTCATAGTTTGTCATGATGATTTAACCTTCTAGCCCATATTGAATATGCGCTTATAGCTATATTATATATAGCGAATGATGAATGTTTGCCAACCTACACGGGCGAGTCAATACGAATCCAGGTGGTCTTGGTTTCGGTGTACTTGTCAAACGCGTGCAGCGATTTGTCGCGCCCGACACCGCTTTGTTTGTAGCCGCCAAACGGCACGGTGATGTCGTCTTCGTCATACTGATTCACATGCACAGTGCCGGCGCGCAGCGCGCGCGCCACACCATGCGCCTTGTTGATGTCACGCGTCCACACCGCCGCCTGCAAACCGTAGACACTTGCATTGGCCTGGCGCACAACATCGGCCGCATCGGTGAAGGACAGCACCGACAGCACCGGGCCAAAAATCTCTTCGCGGCAAATGGTCATGCCGGGGTTGACGCCGGCAAAGATGGTGGGCTGCACGTAAAAACCACCCGATTGAGCCAGCGCTTGTTCACCGCCATACAGCAGACTGGCGCCCTCCGACTTGCCACTCTCGACATAGCGCAGCACCGTATCCATCTGCGTCTTGTCCACAATGGCGCCCATGATCGTGGCGGGGTCCAGAGGGTTGGCTGGGGCAAATTGCGGTGCCAGCGCCACGGCCCTCTCCAGAAACTGTTCCTGAATACTCGCCTCGACAAACAGGCGCGACGGCGCGTTGCAGCTCTCGCCCTGATTGAAGAAGATGCTCCCCACGGCGGCTTCCACAGCCTTGTCCAAATTGGGGCAGTCGGCAAAGACAATGTTGGGTGATTTGCCACCCAGCTCTGTCCAGGCACGCTTCAAATTGCTTTGCCCGGCCATCACATGAATTTGTTTGCCTACTTTGGTGGAACCAGTAAAGGCAATGCAATCCACATCCATGTGCAGCGCCAAGGGTGAGCCGGCCTCAGTCCCATAACCGGGAACCACATTGAACACGCCTGGCGGAATACCCGCTTCAAGTGCCAGTTCAGCAAGACGCAAGGCGGTCAAGGGCGACTTTTCGCTGGGTTTCAACACCACCGAATTGCCCGCCGCCAAAGCTGGGGCAATCTTCCAGGCCGCCATAATCATCGGGTAATTCCAGGGCACGATGACCCCGATCACACCCATGGGTTCGCGCGTGATCAGCGCCAGCGCGGTGCTGGCCGTGGGGGCAATTTCGTCATAAATCTTGTCCACTGCCTCGCCGTACCAGCGAATGCAGTTGGCAGCACTGTTGACATCAACCGCCCGGGCGTATTTGATGGGCTTGCCCATGTCCAGCGTTTCCATCAAGGCCAGTTCATCGGCATGCTGCAGCAACTGGTCGGCAAATTTGATCATGACCCGCTTGCGCGCCGCAGGCGCCATGCCACACCAACGCTTGTCTTCAAAAGCGGCTCGGCCTGCTGCCACGGCGGCGTTGATATCGGCCTCTGCGCAGCGTGCCACCTGCGTGAGCAGGCGGCCATCGACGGGTGAGATGCAGTCGGAGGTTTGGTGGCTTTGGGCGGCGGTGCGGATGCCGTTAATGAAAGCGCGGCCGTCGTAGGTTTGCTCCATTTTGTTTTCCTTTTAATAAGTGATAGAAAGTCTGCTACCGCCGCTCAATGAATAACGGCACTGGCTGGCGTGAGTTACCTCACCAGCTCACTTGGGTTGCAGAGCGGCCAGTTCGGCACGGGTGGCGGCGGCAATTTCACGCTCGCGTTTGCGGGTCTGGCGCGCGACCCAAACGCTGTAGGCAATCACCACCGCCGTCACAGACACGATCAGCAAGGTGGCCGCCGCGTAAATGGTGGGGTTGATGCCACGGCGGGCGTAGCCAAAGATGACCTGAGGCAAAGTGTTGACACCCGGGCCAGACAAAAACTCGGAGATCACTACATCGTCAAAACTTAGCGTAAACGCCAGCAGGTAGGCGGCCAAAATCGCTTGAAAAATATTCGGCATAGTGATCAAAAAGAACACCTGAAATGGCTTGGCACCAAGGTCCATGGCAGCCTCTTCAATCGCACGGTTCATTTCCAGCAGGCGGCTTTGTATCACCACCATGCCGTAGGCCATGCCCAGCAGCGTGTGGCCCAGCACAATCGTCAACATGCCGCGTTGCGGCCAACCAATGGCGTTTTGAATACCCACCATCAGCAGCAACAAGGACAGGCCAATGACCACTTCAGGCATCACCAGTGGCGCATTGACCATGCCCGAAAACACGGTTCGGCCAGGGAACCGCCGGTAGCGCACCAGCACAAACGCCGCAAAAGTGGCCAGCACGGCGGAGGCAATGCCAGAAAACGTGGCCACCTGCAGCGACAGCCAGAAGCCATCGACAATTTTGGTGTCCTTGGTCAAGGCCTCGTACCAGCGCAACGAGAAGCCGGTGAACACCGCATCCTGACGCGTGCTGTTGAACGAAAACACGATCATGAACATCAGCGGCAGGTACAAAAACAGGAAGGTCAGCGCCATCCAGGTCTTGCCAAAGTAGCGGATCAGAAAATTGTTCATCATGCGGTCCGGTTAGTGGCGGGGTTCGGCGGCGTCACCGGTGTAGTGGTAGTAGATGGCCAATGGAACCACGATCAGGCCGATCATCACCACCGCCAGCGCCGAAGCGCGCGGCCAGTTGTTGCTGGTGAACATTTCGTCCCACACCACGCGACCAATCATGATGTTCTCCGGGCCACCCAGCAGCGAAGGAATCACGAACTCACCCACGCACGGGATGAACACCAGCATGAAACCCGCAATGATGCCGGCCTTGGACAGTGGCACGGTCACCAGCCAGAAGGCCTTGAATGGCGTAGTGCCCAGGTCATAGGCGGCCTCCAACAGACGAAAATCCATTTTCACCAGATTGGCATACAGCGGCAGCACCATGAACGGCAAATACACATACGTCATGCCCACGAGCATAGACACATTGGTGTAGAGCATCTGGATCGGCTCACTGATCAGCCCCAGCCCCATCAACACCTGGTTGATCACCCCCTGATCAGCCAAGATGCCCTTCCAGGCATAGACGCGCAGCAAAAACGAGGTCCAGAACGGCAGCATCACCATCATCAGTAAGGCCGGGCGAACGCTGGCCGGGCTGCGGGCGATGAAGTAAGAGAACGGGTAGCCAATCAGCAGACACAGCACAGCTGTCGCCAATGCATAGGCCAGCGACCGCACATAGGCCTCGATGTAGATCGTCTGGAACATTCCGCCGCCGCCATCTTCAGCTCTGAAAATGGTCCAATAATTCTCGTACTTGAGCTTGAGCAAACCCGTGGTGGAATCCCAAATGGGCTTGAAGGGCGTGATGTCGTTGCCCATGTCCACAAAACTGATGTACAGCAGGATCAAAAACGGCATCAGAAAAAACATCACCAGCCAGCTGAACGGAACACCGATCACGAAGCGCTTGCCGGGCATGGGGATTTGCAACTTGGTCATGGGGTTGCTCCTTCAGTCGCGTAACACCACGCCGGCACGATCGCTCCACCAAAAATACACGTCGTCTTCCCAGGTGATGTTGCTCAGGTCGTGGCGCGAGGTGTTGGCCTCGGTGATCTTCACCCGAGTGCCATCCGAGGCCTTGACGATGAAGGTGTTGTAAGAGCCAAAGTAGGCAATTTCCTTGACCCGCCCGCTGAACAGGTTGTGATCCACGTTGGGGCGCTCTTTGCTGATCTCGATCTTTTCAGGGCGGATCGCCATCGTGACCGGCATGTTGAGTGCCCCACTGACACCGTGGCCGACCTGAATCTCGCCAATGCCGGTTTCAACCGCGCAGCGGTCCGGGTGGTCCACGCTGAGCTTGCCATTGAACAAATTCACATTGCCAATGAAGTCCGCCACAAAGCGGTTGGCCGGGTGCTCATAGACTTCTTCAGGTGAGCCCACCTGCAGCACACGGCCTTTGCTCATGACGGCAATGCGCCCGGCCATGGTCATGGCCTCTTCCTGGTCATGGGTGACCATGACGCAGGTCACACCCACTTTTTCAATGATGTTGACCAACTCAAACTGGGTTTGCTCGCGCAATTTTTTGTCCAGGGCACCCAGAGGTTCATCCAGCAACAAGACCTTGGGCCGCTTGGCCAGACTGCGTGCCAAAGCCACCCGCTGCTGCTGACCACCGGACAACTGGTGCGGCTTACGTTTAGCGTAGGCACCGAGTTGCACCAGGTCAAGCATTTCGCCCACGCGTTGCTGAATATCGCTTTTGGGAAGGCCTTCACGCTTCAGGCCAAACGCGACGTTTTCCCAAATGTCGAGATGCGGAAACAGCGCATACGACTGAAACATCATGTTGAAGGGACGGTCATAAGGCGCCAACTTGGCCACGTCTTGCCCGCCCAAAAGAATGCGGCCCGAGGTGGGCGTTTCAAAGCCGGCCAGCATGCGCAGCAGGGTGGACTTGCCGCAGCCCGAGCTTCCCAGCAGCGCAAAAATCTCGCCTTTGCCGATCGACAAGTTGACTTCATCGACGGCAATCGCCTCGTCGAAGCGCTTGACCAGCTTCTCTGTCACCAGATAGTCTTTTGTGGGGGTGTTGTCAGCCATGTCCATTCTTTCGCTTCAGGCATAAAAAAGGGCTGTTCATACTCAGCGTACAAACAGCCCGTGCGTCAAAGGCGCTCTAACTTACTTGCCTTTTTTGAAGCTGTTGTAGGCGGTTGCCATGGCTTCGCGTGCTTCATTGGTGAAGCTGCTGGGTGCAATCATCTTGGCAAAATAATCTGCCTCAACAAAAATGGTCTTGTTGCCCGAAATTTCAGGTTTGACCTGCGCTACCGCAGCCTTGTTGGCTGTGGGGTAGTTCATCTCATTGGTCATCTGGGCAGCACTTTCGGCACGCAGATAAAAGTCAATGAAAGCCATGGCGTTGTTCGGGTGCTTGGCATCTTTGGTAACGGCCATGGTGTCAAAGAAGATCAGCGCGCCTGTGGAAGGCAACAGCGCTTCGATTTCGTCCTTGGACTTGTTTTCCTTGGCACGGCCTGCAGCAATGTTGATGTCGCCCGACCAGCCAATCGCCACACAAGCCTTGCCACCGGCAATGTCATCGATCATGGTCGAGCTGAAGATGCGGACATCTTTGCGTACCTTGGCCAACATGTCTGTGGCGGCCTTGTAATCAGCTACGTCATTGGAGTAGGCATCTTTGCCGATGTAGTGCAGCGCCACGGGAATGATCTCGGTGGGAGAATCCAGGTAGGCAATACCGCACGATTTGAGCTTGGAGGTGTATTCAGGTTTGAAGACCAGATCCCAAGCGTTTTCAGGCATGGGCATCTTGCCCAGCGCCTTGGCCACTTTGGTCTTGTTGATGCCGACGGTGGTAAAGCCCCAGGCCCATGGCACCAGATGCTTGTTGTCAGGGTCGGTGTTTTTGGCCAGAGTGGCCATGATGGGGGCATCAAGGTTGGCCA
>JAIFMR010000167.1 GCA_020048255.1 Rhodoferax sp.
GTTCACACCGTTGGCTTAGCTATTTTTCAACGTCAGCGCCAACTCATACAAGGCATTGCGCGGTTCGCCGGTGATCTCGGCGGCGAGTTTGACGGCGGTTTTGAGCGGCAGTTCGGCCAGCAGCAGCTTCAAAACGCGGGAATCGGGTCCGGTGGTTGAGACGAGAGGTGCGGGGTGCAACACCAGCACAAATTCGCCCCGGGTGCGGTTGGCATCCTGCGCCAGCCAAGCCGGAAAGTTCTCGGCTGCCAGCGTGGTGATGTCTTCAAACTGTTTGGTCAGCTCACGCCCCACCGTCAGCGGGCGTGGCCCCAAATCCGCCAGCGCCAGGGCCAGGGCTTCAATGCGGTGCGGCGCCTCCAGCAAGACCACCGCTCTTGCCTCGCTGGCCAAGGCCTGAACCTCGGCACTGCGTTCTGAGCTTTTGGACGACAAAAACCCGGCAAAAACAAAGCCTCCATTCTGTTGTGCGTCGGCGCCCGCCACACCGGCCACGCTCAACGCCGTGGTGACGCTGCTGGCACCTGGCAAAGGCACAACCGACATGCCTGCCTGCCGTACACCGGCCACCAGCCGGGCGCCCGGGTCGCTGATGGCCGGGGTGCCAGCGTCGCTGACATAGGCCACACGCTGCCCTTGACGCAAGTGTTCCAGTACCGCCTGCACCGCTTGGGCCTCGTTGTGCTGGTGCACAGCCAACAGCTGTGCGGCTGCCTTGTCGATACCATAGGCGCGCAGCAGCGCCTGGGTGTGGCGCGTGTCTTCACAAGCCACCACGTCGGCCAACTGCAGCACATGCAAGGCCCGCAAGGTGATGTCGGCCAGATTGCCAATCGGTGTTGCCACAACATACAAGGCAGCAGGCGGATAATTCTGCGCTGCAGCAGCGTCATGGGCAGCTTGCAGGGCGTTTGCAAAGTGGTTGCCAAGACGAGAGGCGTGGGGTGTGATCAATGGTTTTCCCTTTTTCAAAAAGTCCGCTGAAACCGCGCACCACCAAACATGGCACGCAATTATCGAACGCCTGGGCGAGGTGGTGGCGAGATCGATCTGATCATGCGTGCAGCCGACGGCACCTGTGTGTTTGTCGAGGTGCGTCAACGCCAGAGCGCCAGTCATGGTGGCGCCGCTGCCAGCGTCAGCGCCCTCAAGCAGCGCCGCATCGTCTTTGCGGCGCGTCATTATTTGATGCGATATGCCACCTTGCCGGCGTGTCGGTTTGATGTGGTGACAGTGCAGGCCGGTGTGGTCGACTGGTTTCAGGCGGCATTTGAAGCACAGTCGTAGGCAGCCAAAGCGCCATTTAAGGTGGGCCTAAGGCTGCACAGGTATCATCGCAACCATGCTTGAGCAACGTATCCAACAACACTTTATTGATAGCGCTGACCTGAAATACCAGGCGGCGCCCCTTCTGAGCAAGCCTATCGCTGACGCGGTTCAGGCCGTGCTGACTTGTGTCACCGGTGGCGGCAAGGTGCTGGCCTGCGGCAATGGCGGCTCCGCCAGTGATGCCCAGCATTTTGCCGCCGAGTTTGTTGGGCGCTACGAGCGTGAGCGCCCGGGGCTGGCTGCCATTGCCTTGACGACCGACAGCTCCATCATCACTGCAGTGGGCAATGACTACGATTTTTCGGCCATTTTTTCGCGTCAAGTGCGTGCTTTGGGTCAAGCGGGTGACGTGTTGTTGGCGATCTCCACCAGTGGCAACTCGGCCAATGTGCTGGCAGCCATTGAGGCGGCGCATGAACGTGACATGGTGGTCATTGGACTAAGTGGTCGCGGTGGCGGCAAGATGAACCGTGCCCTGCGCGACACCGATGTGCACATTTGCGTGCCACATGAGCGCACCGCACGTGTTCAAGAGGTTCACATTCTGTCCCTGCACTGTTTGTGTGACGCGGTGGATGACTCTTTACTTGGAGACTCACAAAGTTCACTATGAAAAAAAATCAGACGTATCGCTGGTTCACACTCTTGACCCTGACTGCCTGCCTGGGTAGCACCTTGACTGCGTGTGTGCCGGTCATCATGGGCGGGGCGGTGATGGGGGGACTGGTCGCCACAGACCGGCGCACCTCTGGCGCGCAACTTGAAGACGAAGGCATCGAGCTGCGTTCAGCCAGCCGCATCCGTGACAACCTGGGCGACCGCGTACATGTCAATGTCAACAGCTACAACCGGCGTGTGCTGGTGACCGGTGAAGTGCCCAACGTGCAAGACATGCAATTGGTCGAGCAAGTGGTATCCAGGGTCGAGAACGTGCAGTCAGTGGTGAACGAACTGGCGGTGTTGGGCAATGCCACGTTAACGCAGCGTTCCAGCGACGTCTTGGTCACCGGCAGGGTCAGGGCCAGTTTCGTCGATGCCCGTGATCTTTACGCCAACGCGTTCAAAGTGGTTACAGAGCGTGGCATCACCTACCTGATGGGGCGCGTGACGCAGCGCGAAGCGGATCGGGCCACCGAGATCACCCGTGGCACCTCCGGAGTGCAAAAAGTCGTGCGTGTTTTTGAGATCATCAGCGAAGATGAATTGCGCAACCTGTTGCCGCAACCTGCACCTGAAGCCAAGGCTGCTTCAACCAAATAACCGGGAACAAGCTTTGACGGCGCGGTTGTTTACTTCAGCCGTTTGATCAGGCTGGAGGTGTCCCAGCGCCTGCCGCCCATTTGCTGCACGTCCGCGTAAAACTGATCCACCAGCGCCGTCACCGGCAAGCGTGCACCGTTGCGGCGGGCTTCATCGAGCACCAACCCCAAATCCTTGCGCATCCAGTCCACTGCAAAGCCAAAATCGAACTTATTCGCCACCATGGTCTTGCCGCGGTTGTCCATCTGCCAGCTTTGGGCGGCGCCCTTGCCAATCACGTCCAGCACCTGATTCATGTCCAGGCCGGCTTTTTCACCAAAGGCGATGGCTTCAGATAAGCCTTGCACCAAGCCAGCAATACAAATCTGGTTGACCATTTTGGCCAGCTGACCGGCGCCGCTCTCACCCAGGAAGGTGAAGGCTTTGGAATACGCCATGGCCACGGCTTGGGCGGCATCAAACGCTGACTGATCACCGCCACACATCACGGTTAACTGGCCGTTTTGCGCGCCAGCCTGACCACCAGACACCGGGGCGTCGACAAAATTCAAGCCCAGCACCTTGGCCTTGGCATACAACTCGCGCGCCACATTGGCAGATGCTGTGGTGTGGTCCACCAGCACGGCACCCGCTTGCATCCCGGCCAGCGCGCCGTCCGGTCCCAGCACCACACTGCGCAGGTCATCGTCGTTGCCAACACAGCAAAACACCAGGTCAGCACCTTGCACTGCCAGACACGGTGTCTCGGCATACCGAACAGCCTCTTTTTGGCCGGCAGCCCCGGCGTAATCTGCGCACCATGCTATGGATTTAGTGGCTGTCCGGTTGTAGACCGTGACCTGATGGCCAGCGCCAACCAAGTGGCCGGCCATGGGGTATCCCATCACGCCCAAGCCCAGAAAGGCAACGCGGCGTGCTGGAGTGGTTTCGTAGGTTTTGGTCGTCATGCAGTGTCAGTCTCAAAAAAAGTTCAAATGATAGTCAGGTTTTCGGTGCCGGCAGCCAGGTTGGTGTTCTTGCTGCGCTTGCTGTTGAGCTTGATTTGCAAGCGCAAATCATTGACCGAGTCGGCGTTGCGCAAGGCATCTTCGTAGGTGATGGCGTCTTCTTCGTAGGCGTTAAAAAGCGCTTGGTCGAAGGTCTGCATGCCCAGGTTGCCGCTTTTCTTCATGATCTCCTTGATCTCGGCGACGTCGCCCTTGAAGATCAGGTCGGAAATCAGGGGTGAGTTGATCATGATCTCAATCACCGCGGTGCGTCCCTTGCCATCGGGCTTGGTGATGAGTCGCTGCGACACCATGGCCTTGATGTTGAGTGACAAGTCCATCAGCACCTGCGCTTTGCGCTCTTCTGGAAAGAAGTTGATGATCCGGTCAATCGCCTGGTTGGTGCTGTTGGCGTGCAAGGTGGCCAGGCACAGGTGACCGGTTTCGGCAAAGGCAATGGCCAGTTCCATGGTTTCACGGTCGCGGATTTCGCCCATCAGAATGACGTCGGGCGCTTGGCGCAGTGTGTTTTTCAGGGCAGCGCCCCAGCTGTCGGTGTCGATGCCGACCTCGCGTTGCGTGACCACGCAGTTCTTGTGCATGTGCACAAACTCAATCGGGTCTTCGACCGTGATGATGTGGCCGTAAGTGGTTTCGTTGCGGTGGTCCACCATGGCTGCCAGCGAGGTCGACTTGCCCGAACCCGTGGACCCGACCAGGATGCACAAGCCCCGCTTGTTGTTCACGATTTCTTTCAGGATGGGGGGCAGTTTCAGGCTGTCGATGGTCGGCAGCGTGCTGGGGATGGTGCGCAACACCATACCCACTTTGCTTTGCTGCATGAAGGCATTCACCCGAAAACGCCCAAGCCCCGGCGGGGCGATGGCAAAGTTGCATTCTTTGGTACGTTCAAACTCGGCCACCTGGCGGTCGCTCATGATGGAGCGGGCCAGTGCAATGGTGTGGGTGCCGTTGAGCGCCTGGGGCGACACCTTGGTCACCTTGCCGTCAATCTTGATGGCCGGCGGCAAGTCAGCGGTCAAAAACAGGTCACTGCCGTTGCGCCCCACCATGAGTTTGAGTAAATCCGTGATGAATGTCGTCGCCTGATCGCGTTCCATAAGAACACCTCCTATTCGTTAAACCTGATTCGTGTACAAGCAAACTGACCCAAGCCAGAAACGCCGTGGAACCGGCTTTGCCGGGCCACTGGCGTTGCCCCCTGCAAGGGGCTGAAGCCAGCGGCTCCAAGCCTGCTCGAGCAGGCTTGGACTGACCGAAGAGCCCCGCCTCTGGCGGCTGGCACGTGAAGCGGCCACACGAAGTGGGCAAGCCGGGGGGTATGCCATATTAGCCGGGGAAGTTTTCCGGAATTTTGGCCTTGGTGCGAGCCTCAGCCGGGCTGATGATATTGCGTCGCACCAGGTCGGTGAGGTTCTGGTCCAGGGTTTGCATGCCGACGCTGTTGCCAGTCTGGATGCTGGAGTACATCTGGGCTACCTTGGCTTCGCGGATCAGGTTGCGAATGGCGCTGGTGCCCAGCATGATCTCGTGGGCGGCCACGCGGCCCTGACCGTCCTTGGTTTTACACAGGGTTTGCGAGATCACGGCCTGCAGCGACTCGCTCAGCATGGCGCGGACCATTTCCTTTTCTTCGGCGGGAAACACGTCAATGATCCGGTCGATGGTCTTGGCTGCACTGGAGGTATGCAAGGTGCCAAACACCAGGTGCCCGGTTTCGGCAGCCGTCATGGCCAACCGGATGGTCTCCAGGTCGCGCATTTCACCCACCAAAATGGCGTCGGGATCTTCGCGCAGCGCGGATTTCAGCGCCGCGGCAAAGCTTTGGGTATGCGGCCCCACTTCACGCTGGTTGATCAGGCATTTTTTGGACTCATGGACGAACTCGATCGGGTCCTCCACAGTGAGGATGTGACCAAACTCGTTTTCATTGAGGTAGTTCACCATGGCTGCCAGTGTGGTCGATTTACCCGAACCGGTTGGGCCCGTCACCAGCACCATGCCGCGCGGCTTCAGGGCCAGGTCGGCAAAGATTTTGGGGCAATTCAGCTGCTCCAGGCTGAGAATTTTGCTGGGAATGGTCCGAAACACTGCGCCAGAGCCCCGGTTCTGGTTGAACGCATTGACCCGAAACCGCGCCAGCCCCTCAATTTCAAAGGAAAAGTCAATTTCGAGAAATTCTTCGTAGTGCTTGCGCTGGGAGTCGTTCATGATGTCGTACACCATGGAGTGCACTTGTTTGTGCTCCAGCGGCTCGACGTTGAGGCGCCGCACATCGCCATGCACACGGATCATGGGCGGCAGGCCCGCAGACAAATGCAGGTCGGAAGCCTTGTTCTTTACACTGAATGCCAGCAACTGGGTGATATCCACAAAAACCCCCATCGATGTTTGTTACGCTAAAGCCATTATGACCACGATTGAGTCCCAACTTGACGCTGTGCGTCGCCGAATTCACGCTGCCACCCAGGCTGCTGGCCGCCCCGAGGATGCCGTGACCTTGCTGGCTGTGTCCAAAACTTTTGCCGCTGACGCTGTGCAAGCCGCATTTGCTGCCGGGCAAACTGACTTTGGTGAGAACTACATCCAGGAGGCGGTAGACAAAATCACCCAGCTGCGTCATCTGCCGCTGGTATGGCACTGCATCGGCCCCATTCAGAGCAACAAAACCCGACTCGTGGCCGAGCATTTTGACTGGGTGCACACGGTGGATCGCCTGAAAATTGCCCAGCGCCTGAGCGAACAGCGCCCGGCCCATTTGCCACCCTTGCAGGTGTGCATTCAGGTCAATGTCGATGGCGGTGCAACCAAATCGGGCGTGGCACCCGATGCGGCTTTGGCGCTGGCTCAGACCGTGGCCAGCTTGCCGCATATGCGCTTGCGGGGTCTCATGTGCATCCCTGAGCCTGCTGCTGATTTTGTGGCTGCTTGCGCAGTATTTACAAGGGCCAGAGACCTTTTTGACGCCTTCAATGTGGCTGGTCTGGCGCTCGACACCCTGTCGATGGGCATGAGCGCCGATCTGGAGGCGGCCATTGCCTCGGGCAGTACCTTGGTGCGGGTAGGGTCGGCCATTTTTGGTCGGCGGGCTTCCCCGGACTAACTGTGTAAACTCATCTCCATGGACTACCAAGAACGATTTACGGACGCCGACATTGAGAAAATCATTGAGGAAGGTCTGATCTATATGTGTGCCTGCCCGGCGCAGGTTGCTGAGGCTTTGCGCAAGGTACGCGAGCTCCACCGTTATCAGCTGAACTGCTTGCGCAATCCGCAAAATGATGGGCGGGTGCACGAGACCATTGCTGCCACCAGTGTGTTGGTGCACGAGAAATTGCAAGACTGTCTGGACGAAGTCTTGGCGTTGGAACAGTGGGACCGTGAAACCCTGACCATGCCGCCTGGTTTGCGTGAACGCCAGGCCAGAGAGATCACCAGCGACTCCAAGTTTTTCGATTTGCCTGAAACCTAAAGGGCCCGCATACCAGCCAACCAGATCAAGAACTTTCGGGATGCCCGGGGGTTCTGGTCGTTGGCGTCAGGGTTTGGGCAAGGCCAATGGCTTGATGGCGCCACAGTCTGCGGCTAGAAACTTGCCGCTTGATGCCATCTCCATGGTTTGGACCTGGCCCTGGCGCGTGGTGCGCAGCGTCATTTGGGTGGTGAATGCCTCTGGGCTGCTGAAGACCACCTGACCCTCACCGCTGGATGGGGGTTCAGTGCACACGACGCTGAATTTGACGGTGTTGCCGGTTTTTTGCGAGTGGGTCTGCTTGCATTTGCCCTCGGGAGGCGACACCTGATGGCGGTCAATCATCTCTTGCGTCATGCAGACCTTGACCGTCATGCCCGCGCCGGGCTTGCCCATGCTGATGCCTTGCTTGGCCATCATTTCCTCCATCTTTTTCCGCTGCGCTGGGGGCATGCTGTCCATGCTCTTTTGTGCCTCGGCCATGGCCTTGCCCATATCGCCTGAACCACCCGCCATCTTGCTGCTCATTTCCCACAAACCTGGCTTCATGGTTTGTGCTGATGCAGCCACCGCGGCACCGGCCAGCAGTCCAGCCATCAAAATCTGACGTGATTTGCTCATAAAGACTCCTTGTTGGTGTTTCATCCATTATCAAACGCTGGCTTGCCATGCCATGCCATGCCATGCCATGCCATGCCATGCCATGCCATGCCATGCCATGCCAGGGCTGCGCGCAGCCGTCGCTATTTGATCGGTAAGTGCGTGGTGCATTTGACTTCTTCCATCACCGCATAGGTGCGGGTTTCGCGCACGCCGGGCAACTGCCACAACACGGTGCCGGCAAATTCGCGGTAGGCGTTCATGTCGGCCATGCGGGTTTTAAGCAGATAGTCAAAGCCGCCTGCCACCATGTGGCACTCCATGATTTCCGGGCGCACTTGCACGGCGGCCTTGAAGGCGTCAAACACGTTCGGGGTGGTCTTGTCGAGCAGCACCTCCACAAACACCATCAGCCCGGCACCGAGCTTGACCGGGTCCAGCCGGGCCTCATAACCTTGAATGACGCCTTCCTTGGTCAATCTTTGCACCCGTGCCAGGACTGCGGTGGGAGACAGCGTGACCAGCTCAGCGAGCTTCAGGTTGCTGATGCGGCCATCTTGCTGCAGCGCGTGAAGAATTTTGCGGTCGATGCGATCGAGTTCCATGGTCATCACGCCGACTCTGTGTTCCAGTTCAGCGGTGCCGGTTTGCCAAACAAATATCCCTGGAAGTGGTGACAACCCAAGGCGTACAGCGCATCGCGTTGTTCGGCCAGTTCCACGCCTTCAGCAATCACGTCCAGATGCAGGCTCTCGCCCATGGTCACGATGGCCCGGATGATGCTGGCGTCTTGCGGGTCGACCAGCATGTCGCGCACAAAGCTCTGGTCAATCTTGAGCTGGTTCAGGGGCAAACGTTTGAGCATGGCCAGCGAGGAGTATCCGGTGCCAAAGTCGTCCAGCGACAGTTGCACGCCCAGCTCGCGCAGGGCTTGCATTTTCTCGATGACGCCCGACACATCGTCTACCAGTTGGCTCTCGGTCAGCTCCAGCTCCAACAGCGCTGGCTTGACGCCAGTTCGCAGCAAGATGTCACGTACCTGGTCGACAAAGTGCGCCTGCTTGAATTGCTGTGCACTGACATTGACAGCAATGCTCCAGGTGGCTTGCGGCGATTGCTGCGACCATGCCAGCAATTGCTCGCAGGCCGTCTGCATGATCCAGAGGCCCAGCGGCAAGATCAAGCCACAGGACTCGGCTGCGCCAATGAAGTTCCCCGGCATGACCAGGCCGCGCATCGGATGTTGCCAGCGTACCAAGGCCTCAAAACCCAACACCCGGCCGTCAGAATCGACTTGTGGTTGGTAATGCAGCACGAATTCATGGGCCTGCAGCGCCCAGCGCAGGTCAGCCTCGAGGGAGGTGCGCGCGATCACCTGCGCTTGCATTTGTGGGTTGAAAAAGCGCAACGCATTGCGGCCCGCGGCCTTGGCCTGGTACATCGCCATATCGGCTTGTTTGAAGAGTTCATCACGCGTGGGGGCGGCGCTGTCCAGCAGCGACACACCGATGCTCACACTGCTCTGGCAGGGCACATCGCCGAGCATGTAGGGCTGATTAAGGCTGGTCAGAATTTTTTGTCCAATGTGTTGGGCTTGACGCGCCGCCTCTTCGGGTCGCGTATCCAGCTCCACCAGCAACACCACAAACTCGTCGCCGCCTTGGCGTGCCAGGGTGTCCTGGGCACGCACGCACTCGGTCAGGCGCTGGGCAATCTGGCGCAGCAGCAGGTCACCCATGTCATGACCCAGGGTGTCGTTGATGTCCTTGAAATTGTCCACGTCAACAAACATCAGCGCAGCACCCTGTGCCTTGCGCGGCAGGCTGGTGAGCAATTGCTGCACACGGTCTTGCAATAAGCGCCGATTCGGCAGATTGGTCAGTGGGTCGTAAAAGGCCAGTTGGTAAATGGTTTCTTCGGTCTGCTTGCGTTTGGTGATGTCGGTAGAAATACCGCACAGTGCGTAAATACGGCCGTCCGGGTCGCGCAGCGGCAATTTGATCGAAAGATAGCTGTGCTCCACCTGACCATCGATGCTGCGGTTGATTTCTTCTTCCTCGACCCGCTCGCCGTGCTCAATGACGCGCAGGTCATTGGCGCGCAGCTTCGCCGATGTCAATGCATCAAAAAATACCGGGTCGGCCTGCCCGATGATGTGTGCTTGGTCCCGGTCGAACAACTTGCACACGGTGCTGTTCGCATATTGATAACGCAAATCCCGGTCTTTGATGTAGATCGCTGCGTCGACACTGTTCAAAATGGTGTTGAGCCGGTCCTCACTGGCTTTCAGGCCGGCGGTCTTCTGTGCCACTTGTTTGCGCAGCCACTGTGTGGCCAGCAGGGCCAAGGTCAATGAGAGCAGCAACGCCCCCACTGTCCATGCCAGGTAGGTGGGGATGGCCAGGCGCTGTGGGGCTTGCAGCCAGCGTGTCAGGGCCAGGCCGTAGGGTGAATCACTTTTGGCTTGCCAATCGCTCAGCCTGGCATCGATGACCCGCAGCAGATCTGCGTTTTGATTCTTTCCTGCAGCGTAATACAGCTGCGCTGGCTGAAACACGATGGCTGTGGATTCCAGCTGGTAATGACTGGCCTGCATGTCGCCAAAGAACCGGTTGGACGCCACCGCGTTGACTTCGCGGGCAGCGGCCTGCTCAAAGCCGCGCTCGAACGAATCTACTTCAACCAGTTCGGCTTGAATGGCGAAACTGGCCAGCAAATTTTTTAAAAACTGCGCTTGTACCGAGCCTTTCACCACGGCAATGCGTTTGCCTTTGAGGTCCAGCATCGAGCTGATGGGCTCGGCTTTGTGTTTGTAGATTTGTGACCAGCTCAGCAAGGCCGGGGTGTTATGAAAATCAAAGACCAGTGCCCGTTCCGCCGTGAAGGCCACATCGGGCATGAGGTCGATGCGGCCGCTCTTGAGCGCATCCAGGCACGCCTGCCATTCGCACGTGTAGGGCTCTAGCGTCCAGCGCTGCTCCTGGGCAATGGCTACCAGCAAGTCGCCCAGAATGCCGCTGGGTTGGCCGTCCCGGCCAGCAAAAATCTTGGGTGCATTGGCATAAATACCGACCCGGACCACGCGCGGCTCAGTCGCAGCGGCCCAGGCAGAATGCAGCCCTGCGATGAGCAGCAGCAGGGCCATGCCCCCAGTGCGTAGGACCCGCCAAAGACGCCAATGCATGAACTGAAAAAACATCATGGGGAAAATGTCCGTTGCGACAGAGTCAGATTGTCCGGCAATCCATCAAAATATGCCATGGCTAATTAAGTCACTAATTGCTATTCAAAAAATAGTGAAAAACTCGGATTAAAACGAGACAACATTGCGCGTTCATTTGATTTTGGAGTTTTCCATGCTGCTCACACAACGCCTGCCCAATCCTTATCGCCCGGAAGGGCAGCTGGTTTCCCTGCGACTGGAGTCGCTGGCCAAAGCGCTCAACTGGGCTGCTGCGGCCCGCATGGCTGCGCCCTGGGTACAGGCCGTGCGAGACAACCCGCCGCCCTTCTGGGCGATGGAGAGCTTGCTCAAGGAATACCCGATTTCCAGCGCCGAGGGCCTGGCCCTGATGCGCCTGGCCGAAGCTGGCCGCGCCGACTTTGAGGGCAGCAGCGACAAAGTGCTCTCCAGGCTGTCCAGCACGGCGATTGCGATGAGCAAGCATTTTTTGCCCACCGCCGCCAATGATGGGCAAGCGCCCAACGAGCCTGGTCTGTTTGCCAAGTTGGGCGCCCGCACTGTGGTGGCCGCCACCTTGCGTGCCGTGCAGTTGCTGGGCCGCCAGTTTGTGTTGGGCCAGACCATGGCGGAGGGCATGGCTGAGGCCACCTCGGCCAAGAAGAAAATGCCCAACCTGCGCTACAGCTACGACATGCTGGGCGAGGGTTCGCGCACCGATGCCGATGCGCTGGCGCATTTGGCAAGTTACCAAAACGCTATACAAGCAATAGCTTCTAGCGCAATCAAGACATGGCCTTGCGAGCAAAACGACGGTATTTCCATCAAGCTCAGCGCACTGCATCCAAGGTATGAATTTGCACAAATCAAGCGCGTCATGGCCGAACTGGTGCCGCGCGTCTGGGGCCTGTGCGAGCTGGCGGCCCAAGCCAACATCAACCTGACCATTGACGCCGAAGAGGTGGACCGGCTGGAGTTGTCGCTGGAGGTGTTTGAGGCGCTGGCCGCCCAGGTGGCCCAGTTTTACCCGCAGTGGCGCGGCTTTGGCCTGGCCATGCAGTCTTATCAGACCAATGCACAGGAGCTGGTCGAACACGTGA
>JAIFMR010000140.1 GCA_020048255.1 Rhodoferax sp.
TACGCTATACCGCGCTGACCTTGAATGGCATGTTGTGCGGGCTGGCGGGCAGTTATTTGGTGTTGGCGCAAAGTGCCAGTTTTTCACAAAATATGACCGCAGGCCGCGGATTCATGGCGCTGGCTGCTCTTATTTTTGGCAGGTGGCATCCGGTGAAGGCGCTGTGGGCGTGTCTGCTGTTTGGTTTTCTGGATGCTGCGGCGATTCGTTTGCAAGGGGTGCAGGTACCGGGTGTTGGAGAGGTGCCGGTGCAGGTCATTCAGGCACTGCCCTACGTCTTGACGGTGGTGTTGTTGGCCGGTGTGATGGGCCAAGCCGTGGCTCCCAAAGCCTTGGGTATTCCTTACTCCAAGGAACGTTGACGACTGCGACCTGCCACGCCTTTCAAGCGCGCAGGGCGTCTAGCACTTTGGCCAGGTTGGCTTCCACCGGTAGCGGCTCAGCACCCATGCGGGCGGCCAGCAGTTCGGCACACAACACTGAAAAACTCAGGCCTCGGGAGCCCAGCGCAGCGCAAAGCCACAAGCTGGGCTCGGGGCCACTGTCCAGCGGGCCGACCAGCGGCATTCTGTCGGTACTGACGCATCGCGTGCCTTTCCAGGCTTGCAGTGTTTCGGATTCGAAAACGGGTCTCAGCGCCGCTGCCAGGTCGGGCGCAAGTTGCTGCAGGTGGCCCAGGTTGTGCGCGTGGTTGTCTGCGTCACTGCGCTCTGGCTGATGCGCTGGCTGGTAAGAAGACCCGGCAAACCAGGCGGTACCTGCATCCAGCGGCACGTGAGAGATCAAACTGCCAGCCCCATTGACCGGGAATGCTGGAAAAACCGCGTCGGGCGAGTCCGCGTGTTCGGCCCAACTTAGCAGGCCACGCATGCCCTGTGTCGCAGGCAGGCGCTGCAATGTTTCTTCCAACTCTGGCAGATGTCGCGCGCAGGTTTGCAGCAACTCGCGAGCGCCGCAGGCATTGGCAAAGACCACGCACTCCGCGCGACACAACAGGGCACCCTGGGCGTCCAGCACATGCCAAACGCCGTTGTCATGGTGCAAGTGGTGCGCACATGCCTGGCCTTGGAATGTCACGCCAGGTAGATTCAGCCAGGCACGTACCAGCGCAGCAGGCTTGAGCCAAGCACCGCTGTTGTGCCAAAGGCCAGAACCGATGTCTGGGGCAGCGCTGCAGGTGGTTGCCTCGGCACTGGTCATGGACCAATCTTTTCCTGCCAGGGGCCAGTGTTTGGGGAGTTGGGGTGTGCCACCGATCTGACGCTCCAGCACACCACTGGGTGACCAATCCAGATCCTCTTGCAGGTGTTGGCGGGCTTGTTGCAGCGTCAGTCGAACACCTGCGCGCGACAGACGTGACAAGCTGCAGTCGTCACTGGAGACATGAGGAAACACCAGACCCACGGGCAAACCCGATGCGCCGGTGGCCGGTACCTGCGCCTGGTCCAACACGTGCACCTGCCAGCCACGGCGTGCCAGTGAAGCCGCCACGCTGGCCCCCGCCAGGCCAGCGCCAATGACCACACAGCGTTGCACTGGCAAAGCCTCTGTCGCGATGAGTTGTCGCGTGTTTTTCAGCGTCCAGGGTGGGTTAAAAATCAGTGCCAGCGGGTCAGGCGCTGCAGCATCTGGCGCCGGCTCTGGTGGGATGCTTTCAAAGCCACATGATTTCAGGTGACTGCACCATTCAGCGCAACGGTGGGGTGGTGCGGTGGCACGGCCCCGCAACTGGGTGCCGCGCCGGCAACACCGCGCCAGTGCCTTGATGTGCCACAGGGATTGGGCATCAAAAGCGCCAAGCGTTGCGTCGCCGTCGATGCACGTCAGTACGTCATCCGCCTGAAATGCCTGCTGGCGCAGTGATTGCAGGGCATCGCCCACGCATAGCGTCAAAATCACCCGGCCCTCGGAGAGCAAAAACCGGTGAAAACCGGGTAGCAGCCCGAACCACTGACTCACCAGCTCTTGACCCAGAGCGTGCAAGCCATCGCGCTGGTCAGCATGGTGCAGGCAATTCTGAGGGTCGGGTGCACTCGGGCACAGGGCGACGTAGTGCAGCACATGAGGGCGTCGGGAGTCTTGCAGCCAATCCCACCAGGTGGTCAAAAAATGTTGGCCGTCGTTGAAATCGGTGTCCAACACCCGCCTACTTGGCAGGTCCTGCCAAACTCCAACTGTTTTATCTTGCTGCACCCGGTCAATTCCCATCACGTGGATTGCCACGCGTAAAAAGAAGCGGAAAGAGGCGTGTGCTGAAGAGTGTCAGGCTGCGGGCGGAACGTAACCCTGGGCGGCATCGGCGCCACCACCGAAGAAATGGTTTTCCATCTGGCGCGCCAGGTATTGCCGGGCGCGGGCATCGGCAAGATTCAGCCGGTTTTCATTGACCAGCATGGTCTGGTGCTTGAGCCATTGCGCCCAGGCTTCCTTGCTAACGCTTTCCCAAATGCGTTTGCCCAACTCCCCAGGATAAGGCGCAAAGTCAAGTCCTTCAGATTCAATACCCAGTTTGATGCATTTCACAGTGCGCGCCATGGTTTACCTTTTATGTGTCTTCAAAAGGTGAACTTTATCAAGCTTTTGGGTCCAAGCACGCTCTGACGTAAAATCCGACCCTATGGCAAAAGCAGATACCAAAACCAAAATCGTGGCCGATGGCCTGCGTTACAAATCCAAAGTGTCGGGTTCGCCCTTCACGGCGGCGACCTCATTCGGAGCGGCGACCATGTCTTGCTTCCTGTGTGGCAAGCATCGCGCCCGATCCCAAATGATCTCCAAAAAGATTTTGGGCAAATCTCAAGCGGTGTGCTCACCGTCTTGCAAGGCGTTGGACGAAGCTTCCAAGTAAGCGTGTGATGAGCACTTTTACACGGGTGCTTGACCGTCAGCTGCGTGGCGTTTACCTCTGGGTGAGTGCAGGTTGCGTGTCCATGCTGGCTTTTGGTTTGTACCTGCAGCACAGCACTGGCCTGGAGCCGTGCCCGATGTGCATCGTGCAGCGTTACGCTCTGTTATTTGTAGCTATCACCGCAGGTGTGGCGGGGGCTAGCCGCAAAAAATCTATTCATGTGGGTGGTTCAGTGCTGTTGCTGTTAGCGGCTGCTTTTGGTGCTTTTGTCGCTGCACGCCAGAGTTGGCTGCAGTGGTACCCACCGCAGGAAGCCACTTGCGGGCGTGACTTCTACGGCATGATCGAGAGCTTTCCGCTCAACCGCGCGATTCCGATGATCTTCAAGGGCAGTGGCGATTGTTCTGCCGTCGACTGGACTTTTTTGGGTGGCTCCATTGCCAATTGGTCCTTTGTGTGTTTTACCCTGATTGGCACACTGGCCGTGTCCATCCTCTGGCGTCAGGTCAAGCGCCGCACCTTCTGACGCGACCTTGGTGTCTGCCGCCCGCTAAAGCAGGGCGCTGCCTGGGTGCTCACCCCGCTCATAGACCACGTGAGCACGACCCACCAACAGGGTGTCCAGCGCACCAATGTTGGTTAACTCCTTGTTGCTGTATGGCAATTTGTGCAGCACATAACGCATAGCATTCAGGCGCGCCCGCTTTTTACAGTCTGACTTGATCACTGTCCAAGGGGCGTCTGCGGTATCGGTCTCAAAAAACATGGCTTCCTTGGCCTTGGTGTAGTCGTCCCATTTGTCCAATGAGGCCAGGTCAATTGGGCTGAGCTTCCACTGCTTGAGCGGATGCAACTCGCGCTCTTTGAATCGGCGGCGCTGCTCTTTGCGGCTGACCGAAAACCAGAATTTGATCAAATGCACGCCGCTTTGCACCAGTTGGCGCTCAAACAGCGGTGCTTGATGGATGAACTGCTGGTATTGTGTTTCCGAGCAAAATCCCATGACCCGTTCCACCCCGGCGCGGTTGTACCAGGAGCGGTCAAACATCACAATCTCGCCAGCGGTGGGCAGGTGTTGCACGTAGCGCTGAAAGTACCACTGACCCATTTCAGATTCGGTTGGTTTTTCAAGGGCGACCACGCGTGCGCCACGCGGGTTCAAGTGCTCCATGAAGCGCCGGATGGTGCCGCCCTTGCCCGCGGCATCGCGCCCTTCAAACAAGATGACCACGCGCTGGCCGGTCTCTTTGGCCCAGCTTTGCAGCTTGAGCAACTCCACCTGAAGTTTGTATTTTTCTGCCTCGTAGCGCCGCCGGGACATCAGGTTTTTGTACGGGTAACCGCCGGTCCGCCAGTCGCTGGCCAGTTCATCGTCGGGCTTGGTGGACTTGCCATTGGGGCTGAGTTGGCTGTCCAGCAACATCTGACGGATGGCTGCGACGTCGTCGGCAGAACTGCCGGCCAGCAAGGTTTTGAGGGCATCCACTTTGTCCACGGAGTGGGTCAAGATGTCCCGAACGGCGCTTTGTTTGCCACTCTGCGCCGCATCCACACTGGTTTGAACCACGCGCTTGGCAATGCCCCGGACACTCTTGGCGCCGCTGGTGTCGCCTTGGGCTGCGCGACGCACCGTTGGCACCGTGCTTGAGGCGGTCGCCTTTCGGCGTGTCTTCACCGGTGCCGCTGGCAAGCCGGTTGTGGGCGTGCTGGCCGGATCCAGAAGAATTTTTTGTTCAGTCATGGCTTGTCTCGAAAGATAAAACTCATGCCATTGTGAAACAGCACGAGGGTGTCATTGCTTGACTGAAGTCAACTCCGGTCGACTTTGTACCCGGGATCCAGCCGGGAACCAGGCTCAGGCTGACAGGCCCATCTCGTCAAAGGTGTCGTAGGTTTTCTTGAGCCAGGTCTTGACCCGCTGACGCTCGAGCAAACCCAATGCATCGGCCTCTGAGCGGTTGTGAATCGCACCCCAGAAGCTGGCGTTTTGGCGATCAATCTTGCGCATGCTGGCCTCATGCAGCTGCGCCAAATTGATGACGCGAGCCCCCAGGGACAAGGCCTTCTCCAGCGCGGGTGAAGTGTCAAGCTGCGAGAAATCCGACCCGCGGCCATAGTTCTTGACCACGAAATAACGCGGACCATTGTCAAAAGTATTCACCAAGCGGCCCAGCAAATCGACCGAATCTTTGCCGGCATCCGCCACGTGCCAGAAGTTGACGGTGATGCCCATGTCTGCCAACACGGCAAACACATCCGAGTCCTTGATCCAGCGCGCCAGGGGTGCTGCAGTTTGTGCAGCCAAGTCCACGATGACATGGGGCGGCGTGCCTTCACTGTCGGTGGTTTCAAAAGCGCTGGCAATGCTGTCCAGGCCCTCATAGCTGTCCACAATGACCGGGCTGGCATAGTCGGCGTAGAAGCGGGTGAATGAGGTGTGTGAGCGGTCGGTGTCAAAGCCGATGAAAGGCTGGTCTTTGTCAATGAAATACTGGGCCAGTACCCGGGCCACCACAGACTTGCCCACGCCACCTTTTTCGCCGCCAATGAAGTTCAGAGAGCTCATGAAATTTTCCTGTTGTTTTGAGAAATAAAAGTAATGGTGTTTAACGTCAAGGGTAAAGCAAGACTCATGCGCGTTTGACACCAGCATGGCGGCATTTCAGCCAATTTTTTTCACCAGAACCTGGCTTTTGCGGTCCCAGTTGTATTTGCGTTTGCGGGCTTCGGGTAACCAATCCGGGTCCACCTGCACAAAGCCACGTTTGATGAACCAGTGCATAGTGCGTGTGGTCAGGACAAAAATACTGTCCAGCCCGGCGAGTTTGGCGCGTTGCTCTATGCGCTTGAGCACCCGCTCACCATCGCCTTGGCCCTGCACCTCGGGTGACACCGTCAGAGCGGCCATTTCGGCGGTGCGCGCTTCAGGGTACGAATACAGCGCGGCGCAGGCAAAAATCACCCCGTCGTGTTCGATCACGGTGTACAGACCGACATCGCGCTCTATTTCGGTGCGGCTGCGCTTGACCAGGGTGCCGTCTTTTTCAAACGGTTCGATCAGCTGCAGAATGCCGCCGACATCGTCGACACTGGCTTCGCGCAAGCTTTCCAGCTTTTCATCGACCACCATGGTGCCAATGCCGTCGTGCACATAGACCTCCAGCAAAATGGAGCCATCTACTGCAAACGGAATGATGTGACTGCGCTCGACACCGCCCTTGCAGGCCTTGACGCAGTGTTGCAGGTAAAACGCGGTGTCACTGGGCTTGTCGGCGCTGGGAAGGTCCACCAGCAGTTTCTCGGCAGCTGCCAATGGCAGCTCGGTGTCAATCGGGTTATCTTCGCTGATGGCCTGGCCCACATGGGTGGGAATGCCGGCAATTTCAGTGACAAAGATCAGTTTGTCAGCTTGTAGCGCCACCGCCACCGACGTGGCGACCTCTTCCATGGTCAGGTTAAAGGCCTCGCCGGTAGGCGAAAACCCAAAAGGCGACATCAGCACCAGCGCGCCCATGTCCAGCGAGCGCGTGATGCCTGCCGTGTCAATCTTGCGCACCAGACCCGAGTGCTGAAAGTCCACGCCGTCGACAATGCCGACCGGTCGTGCCGTCAAAAAATTGCCCGAAATGACGCGAACAGTTGCGCCGGCCATGGGCGTGTTGGGCAAGCCTTGGCTGAAGGCCGCTTCAATCTCGTAGCGCAATTGGCCGGCGGCCTCCTGAGCGCAGTCCAGCGCCACTTCGTCGGTGATGCGAATGCCTTGGGCATACCGCGGTGTGTGCCCCTTGGCCTTGAGCTGCTCATTGACCTGGGGTCGAAAGCCGTGCACCAGCACCACCTGGACCCCCATGCTTTGAATCAGGGCCAGGTCTTGTGCCAGGTTGGGCAGCTTGCCGGCTGCAATCGCCTCGCCGCACACGCCCACCACAAAGGTCTGGTTGCGAAACTTGTGGATGTAAGGCGCCACCGAACGAAACCAGGGAACGAAAGTGAAATTGAAGGGGAGGCTCATAAGGGGCGTTGCTGCAGCAATTGATAACGTCGAAAAGTGTAGCTGCTGTGCGGTTGCGGAGTGCGGATACAAACACAGGTCATCAAAATCCACCTGTGTTCTGACATTGTGAGACTCTCAACGTTTGCGCAAGCGATCCAATTGCACCTGCAAGGCGGCTGCATTGAGGATGCCAAAGTGGGCATCCACGCGTTTACCCTGGGCATCAAAAAACAAGGTCGTAGGCAAACCCTGAGAGCCAGCAGCTGGCCCCAGGCTGCTGGTCGGGTCCAGCCATACATTGGACAAATTTAAGCCGGAACGCTGCAAATATGCAGTCACCGCGGTGGCTGGCTCGCCCTGGTTTACAAAAACAAACTTGACATCTGGCGTGTCTTGCTGCGCGGCGGCCAGCGTGGGCATCTCGACACGGCAGGGCCCGCACCAGGTGGCCCACAAATTGACCACGGTCGGCTTGCCCGCAATGAGTTGCGGCAGGCCCAGCGTGCGCTCACTGCTCAGTTCGGTCAGCATCACATGGGGTACTTGTTGCTGCGCTGGCTTGTCATTTGCCAGCCACACCATCGTGAGGCCAGCCGACCAGACCAGGCCAGCGCACAAGGCGGCCAGCCCCACTGCACGGCGAATCTGAGCTTGCTGCCAGCCACGCCAGGCAAGCCACAGGCCGGCAGCGGCCCAGCCGGCAGGTGCAAACCATCCGCCATCACGCACATCCACCAGTGACCAAGGGCTGGCAAAGTAAGCATCGGCATAACGCAACACATGGGTCAGCCGGGCTGCCAGCAGGCCCAAGCCCGCCGCGCTCCAGACCATGTTGTCGACGTGGGTAGCGAATTCTGTGGGCGCCAGGCGTCGTGCCAAGGTGGCCGAACTCCACACCGCCAGCATCAAGATCAGGGGCAGAACAGGTAGCGCCAAGGGGCCGATGGAAATGGAAAGCATGGATTGGGAATGAAGCGACGGTTACGCTGCTACTGATAATAGAGCATTCAGCGCTTGTTCTGAAAGGGGGTCTACTCACCCAAAGCAACTTTGAATTCTGATGTCAAGTTGCGCCATAGAGACGCACGGTCTCATCAAAAAAACAAGCTCGCAAACTTTTGATCCTCGATCATCATGTGCCCGGCAATGACATCCATGGCAAAGTAATCAATCAGTTCCGAGATCGGTACACCGACCTGCAGGTCGACGGGATGACGAAGTTTGAGCACTTTAGATATCAGTTCCCGATGCATTTTTGCGTGCTCTTCGAAGTATTCGTAGCCATGCGACTGAAGAATCGCCTCCTCATGGGCGAAGTGCTCCACCACGTGCACCAGCAGCGTATCGAACGCCGCTTCAAACTGCTCTGGTT
This sequence comes from Rhodoferax sp., assembly GCA_020048255.1. GTDB lineage: Bacteria > Pseudomonadota > Gammaproteobacteria > Burkholderiales > Burkholderiaceae_C > Rhodoferax. The sequence goes on from JAIFMR010000140.1 coordinate 8,215, forward strand.
TCTCAGTTCTGCGTGCCGCCTTTTCCATGAGAACATTGGCCAAGCGGAACAATTCGCGGTGCTCGCTGTCAAGGGTCTGTTGTCCGCAATTTAAAGCGGTTTTCCAAGTCAACGTGTCAATCGATTGGCCTGCGATGTTGATGTCAGCCGTGTCATCAGGTTTTGTGCTCAAGGTGCACATCTTGACGTCATTGCCACCTGAATTTTTAGCGCGGTACATGGCGCGGTCACCCAATCGCAGCAACTCCTGCTCGGTATGGGCGTGATCGGGGTAGATCGCGATGCCAATACTTGACGAGGATCGCAGCGACATCTGGCTGGGGGTGATAAAAGGCTGATCCAATTCAATGCGAATTTTGTCTGCAACGGCCAACGTATCCTCCGATGTCAGTATGTCGGGCAACAGAGCCAAAAACTCGTCACCACCTACGCGTGCCGCCGTATCGGAAGCCCGTAGGCAGCTCTCAATGCGCCGCGCCACCGATTCCAGCAACCAGTCGCCTGTCGCATGACCGTACTTGTCGTTGATTGATTTGAATTTATCCAGATCGATAAACAGCAATGCGAAGCGCGACTGTGCACGCTTGGCACGTGCCAGTGTTTGACTCAGACGGTCATTGAAGAGTCGGCGATTGGGCAGCTGTGTCAGGGGGTCGTAAAACGCCTGCTGTTGCACTTCCTCTTCCATGCGCCTGCGCTCGGTAATATCTTCCACCGTACCTTCATAAAACAAGATCTTCCCGTTCGCATCGCGCAAGACATGGGCGTTTTCTTTCACCCACAGTCGCTCGCCCGTTTTGCGTCGGTATATTTCCGATACAAAATCCAAAACGTGACCGTCCTGTTCGATGAGTTTCATAAACTCATCGCGACGGTTGGGATCGACATACCACTGTCGTGCCAAGTCGTTGAAAGTTGACAGCAATTGAGCTTCTGAGTCGTAGCCGTTGAGTTTCAAAAGTGCAGCATTGGCGCGAATCATCCGACCATCGTGACTCGACCGATAGGTTCCTATCGGATAAAGCTCGAACATGGTCGAAAGTGGATAGGGGTCCGTTGTTGAGCAATGCATAGGCTGAATGATGACTTTGCCGATCTTATTCCACAAGGGGTAGGCGTCACTTTCTCAAATGACCCCAGCTGCCAATCTGCCGCTCACTGACGCAACCTCGATAATTGCGACCCCATGTCTGTACCTTTGAAAATCGAATTCCCCGAATCCCTGCCCGTCAGCGCACGCCGTGAGGAAATCATGGCGGCGATGGACAAGCACCAGGTCATCATCGTTTGTGGTGAAACCGGCTCCGGCAAAACCACCCAGCTGCCCAAAATTGCCTTGGCGATGGGGCGCGGGCTGTGCAACTACCCCAAGACTCTGGCGGACGGCCGACCGGCACCGCGTGGCAAGCTCATCGGCCACACCCAGCCACGACGTATTGCCGCCAGCAGCGTGGCCAAACGCATTGCCGAAGAACTCCACACCACGCCGGGTGATGTGGTGGGTTTTAAGGTGCGGTTTCAAGACCGCCTGGGGCGTGATGCCTCCGTCAAGCTGATGACCGACGGCATTTTGCTGGCCGAAACACAAACCGACCCGCTGCTGAAAGCCTACGACACCATCATCATCGACGAGGCTCATGAGCGTAGCCTGAACATTGACTTTTTGCTGGGCTATCTGCGCCAGATCCTGCCGCGCCGGCCGGACCTGAAAGTGGTGGTGACCTCAGCCACCATCGATGCCCAGCGCTTTGCCGACCACTTTGCCTCAAAAAATGGGCCTGCGCCCATCATCATGGTGTCCGGCCGCATGTTTCCGGTGGAGCAACGCTACCGCCCGTTTGAAGAATCGCGTGACTACGACCTGAACAACGCGATTGCCGATGCGGTGGACGAGCTTTGGCGCGATGTACACAACAGCGGCGACATTCTGGTGTTTTTGCCCGGCGAGCGTGAAATCCGCGAGGCCGCTGACCACCTGCGTGGCCACCTGAGCCACCAACCTGTCTTCAGAGGCGCTGAAGTGCTGCCGCTGTTTGCCCGTCTGAGCCAGGCGGAGC
>JAIFMR010000219.1 GCA_020048255.1 Rhodoferax sp.
GACATGGAGATCGTGACCTATGTGCTGGCAGGCGACCTGGCGCACAAGGACAGCATGGGCAATGTCAAGTCGATCCTGCCGGGTGAGGTGCAGCGCATGAGCGCCGGCACCGGTGTGCGCCACAGCGAGTTCAACCACGCACCCCATGACACCACGCATTTGCTGCAGATCTGGATCCTGCCCGACGTGCAGGGCATCTCGCCAAGCTACGAGCAAAAGACCTTTGCAGCGGCCGACAAGCAAGGGCGCCTGTGCCTGGTGGCATCGCCTGATGCAGCCCAGGGTTCGGTCAAAATTCATGCGGATGCGCGGTTGTTTGCCGGACTTTTTGATGGCGAGCAAAGCGCACAGCTGCCATTGGATCGCCGCCGCAAAGCCTATGTGCATCTGGTGCGTGGCCAGTTGCAGGTCAATGGCATGGCCTTGACCACAGGTGATGCGGCCTTGCTGGCGGATGAGGCGCTGCTGACACTGCAAGACGGTGTCGACGCCGAAGTGCTGGTGTTTGATTTGACGGCTTGAACTTTTTTACCCCTTTTTTTACTTCAGGAGTTTTCATCATGGCCAATGTGGCAGTTGTTTTTCATTCTGGTTACGGCCACACCCTGCGTATGGCGCAATCTGTAGCCGACGGTGCCGGCGCCGAGTTGGTCATCATCGATGCCGATGGCAACCTGTCCGACGAGGGTTGGGCGACGCTCAATGACGCGGATGCCATCATCATGGGTAGCCCGACCTACATGGGGTCGGTGAGTTGGCAGTTCAAGAAATTTGCCGACGCTTCCAGTCGGCCCTGGTTCAAGCAGGCCTGGAAAGACAAGGTTTTTGCGGGTTTCACCAACAGCGCCACCATGAATGGTGACAAGTTGTCGACGCTGCATTACTTGTTCACCCTGGCCATGCAGCACGGTGGCATCTGGGTTGGCACAGCCATGATGCCCAGCAACAGCAAGGCGGCGCAGCGTAACGACTTGAACTACGTGGGCTCGTTCAGCGGTGCCATGGCGCAGTCGCCTTCGGACAGTTCCCCCGCTGAAATGCTGCCAGGCGACCTGGAGACCGCGCGCTTGTTTGGCCAGCGGGTGGCCACGGTGGCAGCCCGGCTGGCGCGCTGATTGCTACCGGCTGCTGAAACGCAGCCCGGATACAGGGCAGAATCCGGATCATTGTCATCATTGAAGCCGTGTCCTATGAAATGCCCTATTTATGTTGTTCAGCCACCCCATCGCAGCTTGCTGCGTGTGGCCCTGTCGCTGGGGGTGTTTGCAGCCTGCGGAACGGCAAGCGCCCAGGTTTCCGAAAAAGATTTTCTGGACGACATGCCCGTGGTCATCAGTGTCTCGCGCTTGCAGCAGCGCCTGGATGAAACGCCGGGTGCGGTCACGGTGCTGGACCGGGACACCATACGCCGCTCAGGCGCGCGTGATGTCGCCGACCTGATGCGTCTGGTGCCGGGTTTTCAGGTCAGTTCATCGTTTGAAAGTGTGGCGCCTTTGGTCAGCTACCACGGTGCCTTTGACTCGTATTCCAATCGGCTTGAATTGTTGATTGACGGGCGTTCAGTCTACTCACCGTACTTTATCGGCAGCATTGGCCCGGGCCTGCAGACGGTAGCGCTGGAAGACATAGAGCGCATCGAGGTGCTGCGCGGCTCTAATTCGGCAGCTTACGGTGCGCGTGCCATTTTGGGCGTGATCAACATCGTGACCCGGCACACTGCCGACACCCTGGGTGCACAGGGCGCATTGAGCTTGGGTGAAAACGGGGTTCGGGACGCCCAAGCGCGCATCGGTTGGGGTGATGACCGAAGCACCTTCAGGCTGAACATGGATAGTCGTTCTGACGATGGTTTGACCGGTGCCAACGGCCACAACCGGGTGTCCCGGCTGAATTTTCGTGCGGATGTCAACCCGATTCCTGGGGATGAGCTGCAAGTTCGCCTGGGGGCCATGTCCATCTTTGCCGGCAAAGGTTTTGCCGGCAATGCGGACAACAATTTGCGCGACTCAAGTTTTGACGCCAGTTACGCGCAGCTGGACTACAAACGCGTCCTGAATGCCAATGCCGATCTGTCATTCAAGCTCTCCCACAGCCAGGAAGATTATCGAGACGAGTACCCCTACTCGTTGCTGCCTTATGGCATCAATGACGTCTACATGGTTCGCGGCAATGGCCAAGCCAGCAGCGATTCTTTGACATTGCAGTACACCCAGAGGCACAGCGACACCGTGCGAACCGTGTCTGGCGGTGAATTTCGCAGCGAACGCATTGAGTCCAGCGCGCTCTACAACACCGACGCCACCTTTGTGACAGATTTCACCCGGCTATTTGGCAACGTCGAGTGGCGTGTCAGCCCCAACTGGCTGGTCAACGCGGGGGCCATGGCCGAAAGAAGCAGTGTGAACGGCTCCACCGTGTCACCTCGCGTGATGCTGAATTGGCATATGACACCCGGCCAAACGCTGCGTGTTGGCGTGTCTAAGGCGTTCCGGCCGGCCAGCAATTATGAAAATTTCGCTGATTTACGGTTTGTCTGGAACGGTTACGTGCTGGGCATCAACACCGTGGCCCGCGGCAATGTGCAACCCGAGACGGTGGTGGCGCACGAGATGGGTTACCTGGGTAATTTTCCAAAGCACGATTTGAGTGTCGATATGCGGGTATTTCATGAGCAGATCGACGGATTCATCAGGCAGCAAAATGGCAAAGGGATACGTTATTACCTCAACGAAGAAGACTTTCCGATTCATGGCGTCGAATACCAGGTCAAGTGGAAGCCATGGACGGGCGCGCAGCTGGTTTGGAACCAGAGTTACGTCAATATCGACGCTTCGCTCACCCGGCCTGGTGGCGACCTTGACGAGTTCAATGGGACCTCGATGGCAGCTCCTAAGCTGACCAGTTCTCTGGTCTACTTCCAAAAATTTCCTCAGGGTTGGGATATGACACTGGCACACCATGATTACGGTACGGCCACCTTGGCTGGATCTGGTGTGGGAAGTCGGGTCGCCACCACGCGAACCGATTTCAGGCTGGCTAAAGCGATGCGTTGGGGCACGAGCCGGGGCGAGGTGGCCTTGGTGGTGCAGAACCTGGGCTCGCCTTACCCGGACTTTGACCCGGCCTTCAGCTTTCAACGCCGTGCTTTTGTCACGCTTCGTTTGGAAAACTGATTCCTAGCCCATGTGGCGCGATCTGCGTAACTTGTTTTGCGCCTGGCTGATGGGCTTTACGGCCATGTCTGCCTGGGCTCAGCCCGTGAGTGCTGATGTGCGCGTGCTGGTGGTCCGCAGCGACGCCAGTGCGGCTTATGCCGACGCAGCGCAAGCCTTGGTGGAGGCACTGCAGCGCAAAGGTGTGGCGCGGGGGGATGTTCACCAACTTTTGGCCAGTGAATTGGTTGCACGCTTGAAAACTGACGCAAAACCTGTGGCCAGTGTGTACGTGGCCCTGGGCTCGGATGCCACCAACCTGCTGTTGGATAAGTCCTTCACCGCGCCGGTTCTCAGTGCCCTGGTGCCGCGACGCAGTTTTGAGCGCATGCTGCAAGTTTATGGCCGGGTGGCATCAAGCCAATTGAGTGCGATTTATCTTGACCAACCCCTGGGGCGGCACCTGTCTTTGATCAAGCAGGCTTTGCCGCAAGCCAAACGCCTGGGCGTGTTGTGGGGTCCGGATTCGATGCTGTCCGCCAGCAATTTGAAAGCCGTGGCCTCGGCCAGCGGCATGAGTTTGCGCGAGGCCCGGGTGACGGGTGCCACGGGTGTGTTTGCTGATCTGAATGAGGTTTTGGGCGACAGTGATGTGTTTCTGGCCCTGGCAGACTCGCTGGTTTTCAATGGCACCAGTATTCAGAATATTTTGTTGGCCACATTCCGCGCCGAGGTGCCCATGGTGGCGTTTTCACCAGCTTATGTGCGCGCGGGTGCCTTGATGGCGGTGTACACCAGGCCGGCACAAGCGGGCATCCAGGCTGCCGATCTGGTCGCCAACGTGCTGGCTGGCAAAGGGCTGCCAGACCACGCCGTCGAACCCAACGATTTTGAAGTGGGCATCAACCAGCATGTGGCACGCTCTTTGGGCTTGACGCTCGATGGTGCCGCTTTGCGCCTGGCACTGCGCCGCCTGGAGCGCCTGCCATGAAGTTGCTCGACATCCGCTCGCGCATGTTGTTGGCGGCGTTGTTGCCTCTGGTGCTGGTGAGCACGCTACTGGCTTTTGTGTATTTGTTGGCACGTTTTGATGACATGCAGGAGTCTTACCAGCAGCGCAATCGCTCGGTGGCCAGGCAGATTGCCATGGCCAGTGAGTATGGTTTGTTTTCGGCCAACTTTGTGCAACTTCAGGCACTGGCTGCAGGTGCGTTGAACGAAAACGATGTCCGCTGGGTCAGCATCCTGGATGAACGTGGCCAAACATTGGTGAGCGCAGGTGAGCGCGTGGCATCTGTGCCCGTGGCCTTGGGCACCCTGGAAACGCAGGGTTTTGATGGGGTGCGGCGCATTGATTGGCTGAGCCAGCCAGTGCGCAGCAACAGCATGCCGCTCGATGACTTGTTTGAAAAGGGTTCTGCGGCGGATGACAAGGGGGCGCCCTTGCTGGGACAGGTGGTGGTGGTGTTTTCACGCCAGTCGGTCGATGTTCGTAAGCGTGACATGTTGTGGGTGGGTGGGCTGATTGGGCTGGCGGGTTTGATTTTTGGCATGCTGCTGGCCGCCTATTTGAGCCGCGGCGTGTTGCGTCCCGTCAGCCGCATCAGCCGCTTGGTGGAGCGCATTGGGCAAGGTGATTTTGTCGGTGTGGAGCGCCTGCGTGGGCAAAACCTGGATACCGACCCCTTGCATGATCTGCAAGACCAAATTTTCAGCATGGCCGACCGCCTGGCCCTGGCGCGGGATGAACTGGAGCAGCAAGTGCAGTTGGCCACCGCCGCATTGCGCGAGAAAAAGAACGAGGCCGAGCTGGCCAACCTGGCCAAGTCCCGATTTTTGGCAGCGGCGAGCCACGATTTGCGCCAGCCCACGCATGCGCTGGGCTTGTTTGTGGCCCGCTTGGCGCAGCTGCCGCTCGATGAGCAGGCTGGCAAGCTGATCAAGAACCTGGAATCGTCGGTGCGTGCCATGCAGAATCTGCTGGACGGCCTGCTGGATATTTCACGCCTGGAGGCGCGGGCGGTGCAAGTCAACAAGCGACCCTTTGCGCTGTCTGCCCTGTTTGATCAGTTGGCCCAGGACCTGGGACCTGACGCACAAGAGCGCAAGCTGCAGTTGCGACTTCGCCCCAGCGATGTGTGGGTCATGAGCGATGCCACCCTGGTTTATCGAATACTGTTGAATTTGGTGGGAAATGCCTTGCGCTACACCGAGCGGGGGGGGGTGTTGGTGGCGGCGCGGCACACTGCCCATGAGCAGGTGTTGCTGCAGGTGTGGGACACCGGTATCGGCATTGCGCCCGAGCATCAGCAGGCGGTTTTTACCGAATTCTTTCAGGTCGCTAATCCGGCCCGCGACCGTACCAAAGGGCTGGGCCTGGGTCTCAACATCGTGCAGCGCACGGCGGGCCTGCTGGAGCATCCCCTGCAGATGGTGTCCGTATTGGGCCAGGGTACGCGCTTTAGCCTGGCTCTCCCGTTAGCTCAGAGTCAAACCGATGTGTTGCTGACCGTACCGCTGGACCGGATCGCTGCCGATGACCTGCGGGGGCAGTGTGTGCTGGTGATTGAGGACGATCTGCTGGCCCGTGCTGCGCTGGTCGATTTGTTGGCCAGTTGGGGCATGCTGGTGCTGCAGGCGCATGACATGCAGTCGGCCGTACAGCATCTGGTGGAAGGCGCACGGCCGGCTGTGATTGTGAGTGACTATCGGCTCAGCGAGGGCCACGACGGTATGGCGCTGGTGCAGGTGTTGCGTGCCAGATTAGGCCAGGACACACCAGCCTTTTTGGTCAGTGGGGATACCGACCCGGCATTGATACAGCGGGCACAGGCCGCGCACCTGACCCTGCTGCACAAGCCGGTGCGGCCGGCCAAATTGCGGACCTTGTTGCGGCGGCTGGTGTCGGATCAGCGCACTGCAGACAGCGGTTTGTCGTAGCCCCAGCGGCCGGCTTCTAGGGCGGCCTGGGTGCGGGTTTTGACGCCAAAGCCTCGCAAAATGCTGCTGACATGATTTTTGACAGTTTCGTCGGACAGCGACAAAGACTCGCTGATGTCGCGGTTGCTGTGGCCGGCCATCAGCAGTTGCAAGACTTCCTGTTGGCGCTGCGTGAAAATCGGGGCTTTGCCCGCATTGGATTGCAGCGCCGCGTGATGCTGGGCAGCGAAATCGGGCTGCAAGTACACCTCACCCAGTAGAACCTGGCGCAGGGCATGCAGCAGCTCTTCGCTCAAGCCGGATTTGGTGATGAATCCGGCGGCCCCCTGGGCCAGCACGCGCTGGGCAATGCTGGGGTTGGCCGAGCCCGACAGGATGACCACGGGAAGCTCGGGGTGTTTGTCGCCAAAAACGGCCAGGGCAGCCAGGCCGTTCATGTCAGGCAGGTGGTAGTCCAGCAGCACCAGGTCCAGGTCGGGGTGGCTTTGCGCTAGCGCAAACGCACTGGTGCAATCGGGCGCCTCCAGCACCAGCGTGGTTTCAGCGGGGTCCAGCCCCTGCAATACCTGGCTCAGGCCGGCGCGGACCAGCGCGTGGTCGTCAACTACCAGAATCTTCAAATGGGGGCCTCGTCGCTTTCCTACAATGCAGGCTATGTTTGTTCACCTGCGATTACACACCGAATTTTCTGTCATTGATGGCACCAACCGGATTGATGACATCGTCAAGTCTGCGGCCTCTGACGGCCAGCCGGCCTTGGCGATCACCGATCTCAGCAACCTGTTTGGTGCGGTTAAATTTTACAAAGAAGGGCGCAAGCGCGGTGTCAAGCCGATCATTGGCACTGAAATCTGGTTGGAAGGCCTGGGCAAGGAGGCCACCCAGCTGTCCCGGGTGTTGCTGCTGGTGCAAAACCATCAGGGTTACCTGAATTTGTCCGAGCTGCTGGCGCGCGCCTGGACGCAAAACTCCCACAAGGCGCAGGCGGTGGTCAGCCTGGCCTGGCTGACCGAGCTCAACGGTGGTTTGATCTGTTTGTCGGGTGCCCAGGCCGGGCCGGTGGGCCAGGCCCTGTTGCAGGGGGACGAGGCACGTGCCTTGGATGCGGCCTTGCAACTCTCTGGCGTGTTCACCCACCGCTTTTACCTGGAATTGCAACGCGCCGGCCGCCCGGAAGACGAGCCACAGGTGGCTGCCGCTGTCCAGTTGGCGCAGCGCATGCAGTTGCCCGTGGTGGCCACCCACCCGATCCAGTTCGCTGAGCCGGATGACTTTGAAGCCCATGAAGCCCGGGTATGTATAGCCGAAGGCGAGATTTTGGCCAACCCCAGGCGGGTACGGCGTTTCACGCGCGAGCAGCACTTCAAGACGGCGGCACAAATGCAGGCGCTGTTTGCCGATGTGCCCAGCGCGCTGGCCAACAGCCTGGAGATTGCCAAGCGCTGCAACCTGAGTCTGGTGCTGGGCAAGCCGCAATTGCCGGACTTTCCCATTCCACCGGTCAACGGTGTGGTGATGGGCGCAGACGAGTACTTTCGGTATGCCTCGCATGAGGGGCTCAAGGAGCGCATGGCGCACCTGTACCCCGACCCCACTAAACGCGAGGCAGAGATGCCGCGTTATGTGGAGCGCCTGGAGTTTGAGCTGGGCACCATTTTAAAAATGGGTTTTCCAGGGTACTTTTTGATTGTGGGGGATTTCATCAACTGGGCCAAAAACAATGGCTGCCCAGTGGGGCCGGGGCGCGGCTCGGGTGCCGGCAGTCTGGTGGCGTATGCGCTGAAGATCACCGACCTGGACCCCTTGCAATACAACTTGCTGTTTGAGCGGTTTTTGAACCCGGAGCGCGTGTCCATGCCCGACTTTGACATTGACTTTTGCCAGGGCAACCGTGACCGGGTGATTGATTACGTCAAGGACAAATACGGCAAGGACGCCGTGAGCCAGATTGCCACCTTTGGCACCATGGCAGCGCGTGCCGCCATTCGGGACGTGGGCCGGGTGCTGGACATGAGCTACACCTTTTGCGATGGCATCAGCAAGCTCATCCCGAACAAGCCGGGTGTGGCCGTGACGCTGCAACTGCCGCCACCGGGCCACAAAAAAGACGACAAACTGGTCTACGCGGTGGAGGCCGAGCCGATTCTGGCCGAGCGCGAGGCCAAAGAGGAAGATGTGCGCACCCTGCTGGAGCTGGCCCGAAAGCTCGAAGGTATGACCCGCAACATCGGCATGCACGCCGGTGGGGTGCTGATTGCGCCGGGCAAGCTCACCGACTTTTGCCCGCTGTACCAGCAACCGGGCAGCGACTCAGCGGTGAGCCAGTACGACAAAAACGACGTGGAGTCGGTGGGGCTGGTGAAGTTTGACTTTTTGGGCCTGGCCACGCTGACCATTCTGGAGATTGCCCGCGAGTTCATCGTGAAGCGACACAAGGGCCAGGAAAAATTTGCATTTGAGAACCTGCCGCTGGACGACAAGGCCACCTACAAGCTGTTTCAGGATGGCAAGACCGAAGCCGTGTTCCAGTTTGAATCGCGCGGTATGCAGGGCATGTTGCGCGATGCCAAGCCGACCCGGCTGGAGGACCTGATCGCGTTGAATGCGCTGTACCGGCCCGGCCCGATGGACCTGATTCCGAGCTTTGTGGCGCGTAAACACGGCCGCGAGGTGGTGGAGTACCCCCACCCGCTGGTGGCCAACATGCTCAGCGAGACCTACGGCATCATGGTCTACCAGGAGCAGGTGATGCAGACCGCGCAGATTCTGGGCGGCTACTCGCTCGGTGGTGCCGACATGCTGCGCCGTGCCATGGGTAAAAAGGATGCCGACGAGATGGCGCGGCACCGGCAGATCTTCCGTGACGGGGCGTTGAAGAACGACATCAACCAGGACAAAGCTGACGAGGTTTTTGACCTGATGGAAAAGTTTGCTGGCTATGGCTTCAACAAGAGTCACGCTGCGGCGTACTCCTTGTTGGCCTACCACACGGCCTGGCTCAAGGTGCACTACACCGCCGAGTTTTTCTGCGCCAACATGACGGTGGAGATGGACGACACCGACAAGCTCAAGGTGTTGCTGGAAGACGCCATCAAAATGGGCCTGACGTTCGAGGCGCCCGATGTGAACCGGGGCAAGAGCCGCTTTGAGCCGGTGTCTGACAAGGTGATTCGCTATGGTCTGAGCGCGGTCAAGGGCAGTGGCCAGCAAGCCATTGAAGCGATTGTGGCGGCGCGTGAGGGGCGGGGTGTGGGGCCGATGGGCGATGTGGCCGGGCCTTTCAAGAGCCTGTTTGATTTTTGTGCCCGAGTGGATCGCAGCCGCATCAACAAGCGCACGGTCGAGGCCTTGATCAAGGCCGGCGCCTTTGACGCCATTCACCTGAACCGTGCCAGCCTGATTGCCAGTGTCGATCTGGCGTTTGATTTTGGTGCGGCCACGCTGGCCAACGCCAACCAGGGCAGCCTGTTTGACATGGGGGGGGATGATGACCATGGCTCCAGCACGCAAGAACCCGAGCTGGTGCAGGCCACGCCCTGGGGCGTCAAGGAACGCCTGACGTTTGAGAAAACCGCAGTGGGCTTTTACCTGTCGGGCCACTTGTTTGACGAGGTGGCGAGCGAGGTACGGCACTTTGCCAAGCGGCCGATAGCCGACCTGATTGACACCCGCGAGCCGCAGCTGCTGGCCGGTATCGTCACCGATTTTCGGGTGATCAATGGGCAACGCGGCAAGCTGGCCCTGTTCAAGCTGGACGACAAGTCCGGTGTGATTGAGGCGCGCGCGGACGAGGCCTTGATCAATGCGCATAAAAATCTGCTCAAGGACGACGAGCTCATCATCGTCATGGGCAAGCAGCAGCCGGATCGTTTTTCCGGTGGCATGCAGTTGACGGTGACGCAAATCTGGGACCTGGAACAAGCACGCTGCCGCTTTGGCAAATACCTGCGGGTCACACTGGCGACACCGCTGGTGGGCCGGGGGCTGGATGTGGCGCGCCTGGTCAAAGACTACCCGGCACAGCGCGAGCAAACAGAGCAGGGGGATCTGTGGCGTGGCTTGCAGGTGCGACTGGCCTTGACGTGTCGTGGTGAAGAAGGTGCCGCCAGCGCCGAGTTACAGCTGGACGAGCGGGCCCGCTTCTACCCCAGCAATGCCGCGCTT
>JAIFMR010000183.1 GCA_020048255.1 Rhodoferax sp.
GCGGATGAATTTCATGGAGACCCCTTTACTTGACAGACAACACATAGGTCATGAAGTAACCCTTTTCCTGGGTGGTGCAGGCCCGGCCCAGCGCGTCATTGCAGTTGCGCTTGAACCATTTTTCGACCTGTGCGGCATCGGTAAAACGCTTGGGGTTAACGCTGGGTGCTAAGGGGTCAATGGCCTTGTTGGTCTTGGCGTGTTTGCCCGCATTCTTCGGCGAATCGGTGTGGCACGAGGCGCAGGACAACTGGTTGGGGCCTTCGGTCTTGTACAGCTTTTCGCCGGCAGCAACGCTGAAAGTCCCTTTGATTTCGGCCTTGTAGCCATCCAGGATGGGATTGGCCAGGGCGGCCAGCGGCAGGGCCATCACCAGGCTGGCCAGCAGTGCGGTACAACGGTCACCAACAATGGGACTCATCCGAGATCGAGCGCAAGCTTAACGATGCCTCCTTAAGAAATTCTTAGTTCCAGTTGAGTCGGTTGCAACTTGGAACGTCACCGGAGCGCTTCAATTGTTCAGGGCTGCCACCGCTGCGCGTAATTCCGAGCTGGACAAAATTTCTGAGAAAACGACAGGCGGTCGCCCGGGTGCTTGCAGCACGTAAACCGGCACGCCATTGCGTCCGAGTTGCGCCAGAGCGGCCGTGATGACAGGGTCACGCCGGGTCCAGTCGGCGCGCAGCAGGGTGACTTTCTTGGCGTCAAAGTCACTCAGCACCGCCTCATCGGCCAAGGCGTTTTGTTTGTTGTACTGGCAGGTGACGCACCACGCCGCGGTGAAATCAATAAACACCGGCGTATTGGCTGCCAGCAGTTGAGCCACCTTGTCAGGTGACCAAGTCTGCCAGCGTTCGCTGTTCGAGGCGCTGGACAGGGTTTGCACTTGGATGACATTTTTGCCGATAGCCCCCGTCAGTAAAGCCAGGATAGCTATTGAAATGGAAGCGGCGATCCAGCGGCTTTGGCGGTGCAGCGTGAAGGACCACAACACCAGCGCCAGCGCCACCAGCAGGGCCAGCAGGGCGCCTGCGCCATTGATGCCGCTTTGCTGACCCAGCACCCAGACCAGCCAGACTACTGTGGCGAACATCGGAAACGCCATGGCCCGCCGGAACGTGTCCATCCAGGCGCCGGGTCGTGGCAGTGCCCGCGCCAAAGCTGGTGACCAGCTCGCCGCTAGAAAAGGCAGGGCCATGCCGACACCCAGTGCCACAAAAATCAGCAAGGCCTGCAAGGTTGGCAAACCCAGCGCCAAGCCGAGAGATGCACCCATGAAGGGTGCCGTGCAGGGCGATGCAATCACCACCGCCAAAATACCCGATAAGAAGGCGTTCACTGCCGGGTTCTTGGCTTCCAGAGACGCCAGGCTGCTGGGCACAAACTGACCAAACTCAAACAGTCCCGCCAAGTTCAGACCCATCGCTGAAAGCCCCAGCCTAATTGTTCACCCGCGCTGCGCAGCGCCAGCATCAGGGCGCCCAGGGCCAAAAACGACAAAACCACACCGGCACTGTACGCCAGGCCGCTGATGCGGTGGCCGTGGCGCTCGTTCGGGTGGCGGGTAAAGCTCACCACCTTGATGGCCAGCACTGGAAACACGCAGGGCATCAGGTTCAAAATCATGCCGCCCAACAGAGCCCCCAAGAGAGCCAGCCAGAAACTCGGCGGTACCGGTGCGGGTAACGTGGGGCCTGCCGGTATCACCACCGGATCCATCGCACTGCTGGCCCCGGGCGGTGCATCGGCTGGCCAACTGCCGCTGACCTGGGCTTGGCTGGCAAAACCGCTGCGTTTCCCCCCGACTTCGGCCACCAGCACCAACGGCAGAGTCTGCGGGCTGGCGCTGCGGTGGGTGGCGATGGGCACACTGGCAGTCCACACCGCACCTTGCCAGGCTTGTGTCCAAGACGCGGCGGTTTCGATCACCTCGGCGATTTCCGGGAAAAACTCAAGCGTCTTGCCTTGCAGTGCGGTGGGCAGCCCGTTGACCGACACCTTCAATGCGCGGCCTTCAATGGTGATGCTGCTCTGCCCCGTTAAGATTTTCGGCTGGGCTACCAAGGCGGCGGCAAAGGCGCCGGCGGCCAAGGCGGTAGAGCCCTGGACCGGCAGGCGCAACACAAACTCGCCATCCTGGGGCACACATTCCTGTTTGCAGGCCAGCCAACTGGCCTGCAATTTGATCTCCAGCTCGGGGTTCAGTGTGGAGGGCTTGAAGTCGGGCGTGATGGTCAGTGGCACGGGCAGCAGCACGCTGCCGTCATAGCCATAGTTGGCCAGGTTGCCAATCGGCAGCTTTTTCGGGACCGGCCAGGCAATGTCGCCCGCCAGCACGCCCACCGGCAAGGTCCAGCTCAGGGTGGTGGGTTGCCCGGAGTCGCCGGCGTTTTTCCAGTAGGTGTGCCACTCGGGTTGATGCTGCAGCTGCAAGCCGACCCACACCGTTTTGCCCGGGCCGGCACCATCTGGTGCATGCGCCATAAGCTCGGCGCGCACCTGCTCGGTGGTGACGGTGGTGCTTAAGCCATTGGGGATGGCAGCCCAGGTGGGTGTTGTGCTGCAGGCTGCAAATAAGAGAGCGAATAAAGGGCGATAGAGGGGAATCAGGGAGGACATGGTTGATGTTGGAGTCGGGTCGAGAAAATGAGTTCCTGAGGCCGGGTGTGCTGCAGGCGGTGTCAAGGCGACATCAGGGCCGCTTCGGCCTAAGCGTTAACCAGCGCACCGTCTTTTAAAAAATAGTCAATAATGTTCTCACGCAGAATCAAACAGTCGGAGTTTCATGGCGCGCATTCACGCAACATCCAGAGGTTTTTGCCGGTCCGATTCATGGGTCGGGCATCGCCGCACTTTAACAGGGCGGTTTTCGGGCTGGTTTGAGACGGTATGGATAAATACCAGGAGGATTCATGGAATCATCTGACCCAGATGCAGACCTGATGGAATTTGTCGACGATGAGCCGGAGGCAGCGGGCGCTGCGCTGGTCCATGGTGCAGGGTTCTGGCGCATTTTGATCATCGACGACGACCTGGATGTGCACCAGGCGACCCTGTTTTCTTTGGAGTCCCTTCAGCTGTTTGGCCGTCGATTGCAGTTTTTGCATGCCTATTCGGCCCAGCAGGCGCGCCAATTGCTGCTCACCGAGTCTGATCTTGCGCTGATCCTGCTCGATGTGGTGATGGAAACACCCGAAGCCGGTCTGGAGCTGGTGGACTTCATTCGCAATACAGCCCATTTGAAGAATTCACGCATTGTCTTGCGCACCGGCCAGCCCGGCTATGCACCTGAGCAAGAGACGATTCTGCGTTACGACATCAACGACTACAAAACCAAGTCCGAACTCACCCACCACAAGTTGGCCACCTCGGTGACGGCCGCTATCCGCTCTTATCAGCAGCTGTGTGTCATGGACGCCAATCGCCAGGGCTTGGAGCTGATCGTACAAGCCAGCGGCTGTCTGCTCGAAACCCAGGGCCTGCATATGTTCGCCGGCGGAGTCATCACGCAGCTCGCGGCGATTCTGGGGACCTCCCCCGATGGACTGGTATGCGCCCAGGGTGATTGGAGCAACCAGCAATGCACGGTGGTGGCGGCGGCCGGCCAGTTTGCGCACTTGATCGATCAGCCGCTGGAAACCGTTCCCAACGACCATGTTCGTCAGTCGTTGTTCACCGCGCTGCAATCCGGGCAGAGTCACCACGGCACTTTTGAAACTGTGCTGTATTTTGGTCAGAAAGAAGGTTTGAGCATGGCCGCCTATGTGGGGTCTGCCGTTCGCCCCCGCGAGATTGATTCCAGCCTGCTGAGCGTGTTTGCCTTGAACATGAGCGTGTGTCTGCGCAATCTGGTGCTCATGCACCGTTTGCAGAACGATGCCTATGTGGACCCCTTGCTGCGTTTGCCCAACCGCACCCGTTTCATTGAAACCATCAGCCAGCGTCTGTCGGGCGCCACCCAGAGCGACACCGTGGCGCTGGTCGATGTCGATGACTTTTCGGCTGTCAATGATTTGATGGGACACGCGTATGGCGACGAATTGTTGCGGGCCTTTGCCAATCATTTGGTGCACAGTCTGGGCAGTGATGTTTATCTGGCCCGTGTCGCCAGCAATACCTTTGGCTTGCTGGGGCCGCGTGATGTCTTGACCCCGCAGCGGCTGGCAGCCACCGCACACCATGCTGTGATGGTGTTTGAGCAGCCGCATGTGGTGTCCGTGACCGCAGCCATTGCGGTGCTGGACGATTCCTCTTACAGCGGGGCGGACTGGCTGAAGAACGCCAGCATCGCGCTGAAGCACGCCAAGCGCCATCAGCGAGGCGGCTATGAGTGTTATTCGGCTGACATGGCCAGCCAGTCCCGCAGCCGGGCCCAACTGCTGGCCAATCTGCATCAAGCCTTTGGCGAAGACCGGCTGTTCATTGCCTATCAGCCCCAAGTGGATTTGCATACTGGTGCATTGATTGGCATGGAAGCCCTGCTGCGCTGGCGCACCGAAGACGGGCAGATGATTGCGCCGGACCAGTTCATTCCGATTGCCGAGCAATCGGGCTTGATTGTCAGCCTGGGGGACTGGGTGCTGCAAACCGCTTGCCGCGACATGCGCCTGATCCGGGACCAGGGCCTGGCCTCGTGCCATATGGCGGTGAACGTGTCGGTGGTGCAGCTGCGCAGCCCCGGTTTTGTGCCGCGCGTGCTGGAGGTGCTGGCGCAAAGCGGCTTGCGTCCCCAGGAGCTGGAGCTGGAAATCACCGAGTCCATTGCCATGTTGGGCGCCGATGCGGCCGCAAGCATGCTGCGCCAACTGCGTGCGGCCGGAATTGCGGTGTCGATCGACGATTTTGGCACCGGGTATTCCTCGTTGAGTTATCTTGAAAAAATGCCGCTTGACCGGATCAAGATTGACCGCGCATTTGTCATCCAGCTGGGCCAGGAAGGCAGTCCGCGCATTGCCGAAATGATCACCCAACTGGGGCACAAACTGGACTTACGGGTACTGGCCGAAGGCATCGAGGACGCCGCCGCCTGGGCCGCTTTGCGCGACATGGGGTGCCACGAAGGCCAAGGCTATTTCATTTCCCGTCCCCTTGACTTTGTGGCACTGTGCGGCTGGCTTGCACGACGCCCGCAAAATGTCAGCGAATATGGGCTGGTTTGACGGGCCTGTTGCTGGCGGTGGGATTGGCTGCCTGTGACAAGGCGCCGCTGTCGGTGGGTTATCTGGGTGGCATCACCGGGCATGCATCTGATCTGGGAACAGCCGGGCGCGATGGCGCGTTGCTGGCGGTTGAGCAGGTGAATCAGCAGGGCGGAATCCGCGGCGCATTGATCAAATTGCATGAATTTGATGACCAGCAACAACCCGCTTCCTTGCCCAAATTGTTTGACGAGGTTAAGAAGTCGGGCGTCTTGGCTGTGGTCGGGCCCATGACCAGCAGCGTGGCTGCAGCATGGATTCCTCTGGCCAATCAAGCCCAACTGCTGACCGTGTCGCCGACTGTGACCAGCAGCGACTTCACGGCTCGCGACGACTACTTCTTCCGGGTGATTTCAGACACCCGTGATTACGCCCAGCGCAGCGCGACCAATTACGCCAACGATCCGCGCTGGCGCCGGTTTGCAGCCGTGTTTGATGAGCGCAATGCGGCTTACACGCGGAGCTGGTTGCAGCACTTTCGCGATGCCATGGGCCAGCATGGCGCTGAGCCGGTGTCGCAGATCGGCTTCGGTTTGCCGGGCAGTCCGACCCTGGCAGAGGTGGTTCAGTCCACGGCATTGGCCAAGCCGCAAGCCGTGGTGTTGATTTCCAATGCTGTGGACACGGCGAAGTTGGCGCATTTGTTTCGCCAGCACAACCCGACCCTTCCCCTGGCGGGGGTGGAGTGGTCGGCCACCGAGCAGTTGCTGACCTTGGGCGGGCCTGCGGTGGAGGGGATGACGATCGCCCAGTTCATGGACCATCAGGACAAATCGGCGAGTTATCTTGGATTTGCTCAGGCATTTCAGCACCGCTTTGGTCGCGCGCCCGGCTTTGCCGAACTGGCCGCTTTTGACGCCATGCAGGTGCTGCTGACCGCTTTGGTGCAGCAGCACCCAGATGAATCGCTGAAGGCCGGCGTGCTGCGTCTGCGACAGTTTCAGGGCATGCAGCAACCCATCGTGTTTGATGAGTTTGGTGACTCCAGTCGGCGTGCCGTGGTCTCTGTCGTCAAAAACAGAACTTATCAGACGCTGGACAGCCCATGAGCCAGCCCAAGGCCTACTCGCTGCGCACGCTGCTGATTGGCTTGTTTTTGTCAGTGGCGCTGCTGGCAACCCTGATTGCTGGAGTGATGCTGGTGACCTGGCGCCTGCCCATGGTGAAGCAGCAAACCCAGACTGAGCAAATCCGCCTGGCGTCCATGGTGTTGCAGCAACTCGAAGTGCTGCTGGAAACCACCGAGAAGTCGACCTTGTCGGTGGCACGTGTTTTGTCGACCGTCACCCCACAGGCCAAGCGCGAGGAGGCCATGACCGTCATCACGCAGATTTCGGGTCACGCAGAATTGTTCGAGAGCCTGTACATTCTGGACAAAAATTTCAAGGTACTCTCGGCGGGCTCAGCCGTGACCTCCGATCTGCAGGCGGTCGAATGGATGGGGTACGACCTGAGTGGCCTGCCCATTGTGCAGCGCGTGCGGCAGCAGGCAGTCATGTCCTGGAGCGAACAGTATGCATCCCCCTTGCTCGGCGTGCCGGTGGTGGCTTTGGCGCTGCCGGTGGGCGACTACACCTTGCTGGCAGAGGTGTCGGTGGCTCGGCTGGTGGATTACATCCGCCGATCCAGTGACCTGGACGGCTTGCTGGTCTTGTTGATGGACGGCAAGGGCGAAATCGTGGCGGCCCCAGATATGCAACTGGCACGCTCACGCAGCAACTTTTCAAACATTTCGGTGGTTCGCGCCGCGCTGGATGGTGCACCGATCTTTGACACCTTCAGCTTTGCCGATCAGCTCTACTCGGGCACCGCCCGGCGCTCTGGTCGGCTCGGGTGGGTGGTGGTGGCGGCGTATCCTAAATCAGTCGCTGACGCGTCCAGGCGGGTGGCCGTGGCAATCACCGGGGGCACTTTGCTGGTGGCCATTGTGGCGGGCACCTTCGCTTTTGGTTTTTTGGCCAGTTTGATTCAGCGCCGCGTGCGCCGCACTGTGGCTTACGCGCAAGACGTGGCGCAGGGGCGCTACACCCTGCCAGACGGTGATGCGCGCATCCAGGAATTGCAACTGCTTGATGCCAGTCTGGAGCAAATGGCCCAAACCATCCAGCGACGGGAGCAGCAACTTCGCGCGATTGTGGAGACCACGCCGACTCTTGCCATCCAGTGGTTCGACAACCAGGGCCGCGTGGTGGATTGGAACCCGGCCTCTGAAACCATGCTGGGTTGGACCCGGGAGCAGGCGCTGGGTAAAACGTTGGAGCAGCTGATCTACACCCCAGCGCAGCAGCAGGAGTTCATGGCGGTGCTGGCGGACATCGAGAAAACCGGCCAGCCGTTTGGTCCCTATGACGGCATTGCCACCCATCGCGATGGGCAAAGTCGACACATCCTGTCCACCACCTTTGCCATTCCGGGGTTTTCTGACGGTCTGTTGTTTGTGTGTATGGACATCGACATCAGCGAAATGAAGCAGAAGGAGCAGGAAATCCGGGCCAATGAACAGAAGTTCAATCTGTTTTTCAATGCCAGCCCGGTGGCGGTGGCGGTCATGGAAAAGCGCGGTGCCGACTATGCCTATGTCGATGTCAACCAAGCCTGGGAGAAATTGTCGGGCTACACCCGGGCGCAGGCGCTGGGGTCTGACTTGTCGTCGGGTGGCTTGGTGGTGGACCCTGGCGATCGGCACAAACTGCTGGGGCAGGTGGATGCTGCCCCGGGCATGGAGAGCGCCGAAATATGGGCCACGCGTGCCGATGGTCAGAAATTCTTGGCCGAAGGTAGCTTGGGCCAGGTCACCGTGGCTGGGCGTGAACTGCTGATTTACTCACTGCACGACATCACCGACAAGCGCCAGATGGAGAACGAGTTGCGCGAGTTCAACTCGGTGCTGGAGTCGCGCATTCAAGATCGCACCGAAAGCCTGACGCAGGCCAACCTGGCCTTGCAGGAGGCCGTGAATGAGCTGCGTTTGATGCAGGATCATCTGGTGCAGTCCGAAAAGCTGGCCTCGCTGGGAGCCCTGGTGGCGGGCATTGCCCATGAGCTCAACACGCCGATTGGCAATGGGCTGATGGCCGTGTCCACCCTGGAGCAGCGCACCCGCTCGTTCAGGACGACGATGGCGAACGGCCTGCGGCGCTCTGATCTCGAGGCTTTTTTATCGCAGGTGGAAACAGCGGGCGACATTGCCACACGCAACCTGGCACGCGCTGCTGAGCTGATCACCGGTTTCAAACGCGTGGCGGTGGATCAGACCAGTGCGCAGCGGCGCCAGTTTGATCTGGCTGAGCTGGTGCACGAGATTTTGCTGACGCTGCAGCCCATGATCAAGCGAACGGCGATCCAGATTCAGGTGCAGGTTCCTGCCATGACACTCGATGGTTATCCGGGCCCGCTCGGGCAGGTGATTTCCAACCTGGTTCAAAACGCGTTGCTGCATGCCTTTGAGGGTAGGCACCAAGGGAATATTTTTATCCATGCCCAAGCCCATGGTGACCAGATCGACCTGGAAGTAAGTGACGACGGCAGTGGGATTGCCCAGGAACTGGTGCGCCGGGTGTTTGATCCATTTTTCACCACCCGGCTGGGCAAGGGCGGCAGCGGTCTGGGGTTACACATCGTGCACAACCTGATCACTGGCATGCTGGGTGGCTACATCGAGTTGCTGCAGGCGCCCGGTGGGGGTGCGCGATTTGTCATGCATCTGCCGCGCTGTGCGCCGGAGTTGTCGGCTGCCCCGTAGGTGGGGGCGTTGCTTCGACTTGACGGGCTCTGCTTTTAGCGGCTGCGCCCGGCCTTGTATTTGCCACTGCCCGCCCCAATCACGCCGTCGGCCAGCGCCAACCGGGCCATGGACGTGTGGGCATGGGCGTGGGTGATGGCCAGCCCCAGTGCGTCGGCTGCGTCCGGACCGGGCAAGCCCGGTAAATCCAGCAAGCGGCGCACCATTTCCTGAATCTGTTTTTTGTCCGCTCGACCCCAGCCCACCACCGCCTGTTTCATCTGCAAAGCGGTGTACTCGGCCACCGGCAAATCACTGGACACCAGCGCTGTCACGGCAGCACCGCGCGCCTGGCCCAGCAGCAGAGTGGATTGCGGGTTGACGTTGACAAACACAATCTCGACCGAGGCGGCATCGGGTTCGTAGCGGCCCACCACTTCGCGAATGCCGTCAAACAAGACCTTGAGCCGCAGCGGCAACTGGCCTTTGTCCAGGTGGGTGGTGGTGATGGTGCCGCTGGCCACATAGCTCAGCCGGGAGCCATCAGCATCCACCACACCAAAGCCGGTGGTGCGCAAGCCAGGGTCAATGCCAAGGATTCTCATTTGCTCTCAATAAAAGAGCTGTTAGCGCTTAGGGCGCGTGGGCTAGAGGCCAAAATACCATCTCACGGAGTGAAAGAAAACCGGTGCGGCAAAACACAGGGCGTCAATGCGGTCGAGCATGCCGCCGGCACCGGTCACGCCTTTGCCCTGGCCACGCCAGATCGGAATGCCGCGGTCGCGCTTGAGGGCCTTCATCACCAGGTGCCCAAGTGAGCCGGCCGCGCAGGCGATGAACGACAAGGCAAAGGCCTGTCCGGGCACAAATGGCGTGATGCCAGCCAGCAGCGCACCCAACAAACTGCCCACCGTCATGCCGGCCCACCAGGCGCGCCAGGTAAAGCTTTGGCTGATTTGCGGTGCGACGGGATGCCAGCCCAACTGGATCAGCCGGCGCGCCACCAGATGCTGGGTCACCATGCAACTCTGCACCACCAGCACCAGAAAAAACACCAGAAACGCATTTTTGTGGTCGTAACGCGGGAAATTCAGCAGCAGCAACGCCGGCACATGGCTCATGCCATAAATACACACCATGATGCCCCATTGCAGCTTGGCATTGCGCTCCAGAAAGTGTTTGGGGTCATTGGCCAGGGCACTGACCACCGGCAGAATCAAAAACACATACACCGGGATGAACACCGTGAACAGCGTGAAGTCGGCCGTGGCCACCAACCAATATTGAAACGGCAGCACCACAAAAAAGGCCAGCACCAGGCTGCGATGGTCACCGTGGCGGGTCGGTGACAGGGTCAAGAATTCGCGCAGGGCAAAAAACGACCCCACGGCAAACAGCACCAGCCGCGCCACATCGCCCGCCATCCAGGAGATCCAGAAGACAAAAATCAGCAGCCAGCTGGTTTTGAGCAGTTGTGCCAGGTTGTCAATTTCATCCTGATGCCGCTGGGCCACCTGCGCGTCCTCAAATTCGCGCATGGAACGCAAAAAAATCACCACATTGGCCAGCAACAAAAGGCCAAACACAATGATGAAGAGCGCACCAATCTGCTCGTCAGCGCTGAGGTTTTTCAGGGTCTGGTACATGGCCGGTGGCCCTCAGACGTCACGCAAGGCGACGACGGCGGCGCGGGCGCGGTGCAGAAAATCATGGCGCTCCTCACCCGGCAGGACCTGCATGGGCACACCAAAGGTGACCGAGCACAGCACCGGCACTGGCACCACCTCGCCCTTGGGCATGACCCGCTGCACATTGTTGATCCAGGCCGGCACCAGCTCGACATTCGGAAATTTCAGGGCCAGGTTGTACAGCCCGGCCTTGAACGCCTGCGGCTCGTCGGCGTAACCGCGCGTCCCTTCCGGAAACAAGATCAGTGAATCGCCGTTGTGCATGGCCTCGATCAGCGGCTCCAGCGGGTCCTCCTGCGCATGACGCTCGCGTGAGACATAAATCACATTGAAGACAGCGGTGGTCAGCCATTGCTTGAAGGCTGACTTGGTCCAGTAATCGCGGGCCGCCACGGCGCGCACGCTGCGGCGCAATTCCTTGGGCAGTGCGGCCCAGATCATCACCAGGTCGGCATGGCTTTGGTGGTTGGCAAAATAAATGCGCTGTTCGGCCTTGGGCGGACAACCCCACCAACGTGCTTGCGAGCCGGTCAGCACACGGATCAAGCCCAGCAAAAAATAGCTCATCAGTGTGGCAGCCCAGTCCAACAGCACGGGTCTCACGGCAGCTCTGCACTTTCCAGCCGGTTGGCAATCACTGCGGCGCGCCCGGCCACGTAGCTGGAATTGGGCAGTTTTTCAAAGTACTTGGGGCGTGGCAGCATCACCGCCAGGCGCGCTGCCTCGTAGGCGCTGAGTTGTGCAGCCGGCTTGCGAAAGTAGTGCTGGGCTGCGGCTTCGGCACCAAAAACGCCTTCACCCCATTCCACACTGTTGAGGTAGATCTCCAGAATGCGTTGTTTGTCGAGCAGGGCCTCGAGCAGCAGCGTCAGCACAAATTCCTGACCCTTGCGCAACAAGGTGCGCTCCCCCGACAAAAACAGATTCTTGGCCAGTTGCTGGGTGATGGTGGAGCCGCCCACCACCTTGGGCGCTTTGACTGGCTTGGCGGCGGCAGCAGGGGGCTTGGCGCTGGCTTTGGCGGCATTTTTGGCCTGCGCCTTGGCGGCTTGTTCTTGCGCTTTGGCGACTTTTTCCTCAGCCTTGGTGTTTTTTTGCCAGGCTTTCTCCAGGGCCACCCAGTCCACACCGTCGTGGTTGGCAAAACCATCGTCTTCGCTGGCAATCACGGCGCGCTTGAGGTTGTTGGAAATCTTGTCATACGGCGTCCACTGCTGGCGCCAGCGCAATTCACCTTTTTCAGTCACGACACGCCAGGCCTCCGAGCGCTCAAACGCGGTGGACTGTGGGTCAATGACCAGCATGGCGGCAATGCGGACCACAAAATACAGCTGCAGCAGCAGCCCCGCGACCATCACCCACACCAGCCAGCGCCAAACAGCCTTCATGGATGTCAGGCGGCCAGCTTGGCCCGCAACTCAGCCAGCACTTGCCCGGCCGGTGGCATGACGCCGCGCCAGATGAAAAAGGCCTCGGCCGCCTGACCGACCAGCATGCCCAGGCCATCGCGTGGCACGGCACCGTGGGCTCGCGCCCAGTCCATGAAGCCTTGGGCACCCGCGCCATACATCATGTCGTAGGCCAGGGCGCCCGGCTTGAGTACCTGGGCATCCACCGGCACACCGTGGCCACCCAGGCTACTGGCCGTGCCATTGATGATGATGTCAAAAGAGCCCTCCAGCCCTTTTAAATCATGCGCTAGTAGCTCTACCTTTTGTAGCGTTGCCAGGGCTTGATGGCGCGCCACCAGGGCCGCTGCTTTGTGCAGCGTGCGGTTGGCCACGCTCAGGTGAGCCGGCTGCGCCTGCAGCAACGGGCCCAACACACCGGCCGCAGCGCCACCCGCACCCATGAGCAAAATGCGTTTGCCCTTCAGGCTGATGCCAGCGTTTTGCTTAATGTCATGCACCAGTCCGATGCCATCGGTGTTGTCGGCTTCAATTTTTCCGTCAGCAAAGCTCAGGGTGTTGCAGGCCTGCGCCAGTCGGGCGCGCTCACTGGTGTGGGTGGCCAGCGCAGCGGCTTCGAACTTGAACGGCACCGTGATGTTGCAGCCGTGCCCACCCTCGTTGATAAAGGCTCGCACACTGTGGGCAAAGTGCTGCAGCGGGATCTCCCGCTTGGTGTAGAGGATGTCTTGCCCGGTCAGCTCCGCGAAGCGGGTGTGGATCCAAGGCGACTGGCTGTGGCCGATGGGATGGCCCATGACGCAATAAAGGTCGGTGGTCATGTTGGGTAGGGTTGGGGTGAAAGGGTTTTGCGTAGGCTTATTTTTCGCTGAGCTTGGTTTCCAGCGTGTCTTCGCGGGTGAACTTGAAGCGCGACACCACGGCAATCTGGTCGGCCTGGCGGCGCATGGCCCGGTTAAAGCGGCCAAACGGGCCGGCACTTTTTGCAATGGCCTCGGCGCGCCGATCCAGCGCCGGTTGGCCCGAACTTTGCACCACTTCGGTGGAGATCACCAGGCCGTCATGGTTGACATTGACGATCATGGTCAGCTCGCCATAGAGCTTTTGACCATTGATCTGGGGAAAGTTTTCGGTGCCGCGGTCTTCAATGGCGTGGCGCAGTCGGTCGTAGTAAATGGCGTACACCGCTTCACGCGTGGCGGGGCTGATGTAGCGCTTTTTGGGGCGCGCGTTCTCAAGAAGGATGCGCCGCTCGATCTCGGCCAGCAGTTCGATCAGCTGGCGTCGCTTTTCTTCGCGCTGCGCTTGCTCCGGGGTCAGCTGGGTCTTTTGTGGGTCGACCGGCGGCATGGCGGCCAGCGTTCTCTTGACCTGCGAGAGGATCAGGTTTTGCTGCTCCTGCATCTCGCGCAACTGGCGTTCGTGTTCCTGCTCACTGTCTTCACCTTGCATGGCCACCATGGAGGGGGGCAACGGGCTGGTGGCGCGGCCTTTGTCCAGGTCACCCCCACCGGCCATGGAGGCCTGCGCCAGGGCGCGTGCCTTGTCGGGTGTTTCGTTGGTCTTGGCGTTGACCAGAATGACTTCGAGGGGTGTGTCTTCAAACACCCGGGTAAAGGCCTCGGGGTCGACAAAACGCACCGTCAACAGCACCGCGTGCACGGCGACAGAGACGCCAAGCGCAATTTGAAGGGTGCTGAAGGACCGGAGGTTCACGGGGCGGGATTATCGCCGGGGGTGGCCGGGGTACCGGGGCTGTCGCTCTCGTTGACATCCATGGCAATGGCGATCGGTCCGGCGAAGCTGTCTTCGTCGAGTTCGTCCTCTGCGGCGTTGCTGACATCGGGTTCGGCATCGAGCCGGGCCGAGATGGTGCCATGAATGTCCAGTGACACCAGGTCGATATCGCCCAGGCGCACCATGACGCGTGCGCCGCGTGGCAAACCTTGGGCGCCTGCCACCGGCAACACCAGCGGCAGGTGGTCGGCGCGCACCAGGTTGTCCTTGAACAGCGTGGCTTCCACCTCAGTGATGTTTTGTTGCTGCACGTATTTCAGAATCCAGAAGCGCTCCATGGCATTCTGGAAGCCGTTGTAGGCAAAGTAGGCCGAGTCAAAACTCGAGATGATCGAAAACAGCTCGGCATCCTTGGGCTTGAACGGGGCCGCCAGGGCGGCGGTTTTGCCGTGACGCGCGCAGGCAATGATTTGCCACTGGTTCACCAGGTCGGTGTAACGGCGCAGCGGCGAGCTGCTCCAAGCATAACTTTTCACGCCAATACCGGCGTGGGGCAGCGCCTTGGTGCCCATGCGCACTTTGACGCCAGGTGCCATGCTGGCCTGGCTGCGGTAAATGCCGGGCACGCCCAGCTCGGCCATCCAGCCGCCCCAGGTGCTGTTGGCCAGGATCATGGCCTCGGAGACGATCAAGTCCAGCGGCGCGCCGCGCTGGCGGATGCTGATCTGCACTTGTTCGCTTCCATTGGGTTCTGCGGCGTCATTTCCCACCAGTCGATAGTTGTAGTCGGGGCGGTTGAAGTTCTCGGGTTTGCCGCGCACCACTTCGCGCTTGGCCTTCAGGTCTTTGGCCAAAAGATACAAAAATGAGAGCTGCGCACGCTTATGCTGTAAGCGCTGGGGGTCATTTTGATGCATGAAATCGGGCTTTTCCAGCCAATCCAGCGTCACCACCTCGTCGAGCTGGTCGTGGCGCAAATTGGCACCAATGTGCACCCGTTCCAGCCGGGTTTCACTGCTTTTGATCTCCAATGTGGCCTCGTCCAGCGTCACATACAGTGACACAGCCGGGCAGTCCTGCCCCTCCATCAACGTGTACTTTTGCACCACCTCATCGGGCAGCATGGTGATCTTGTAGCCCGGCATGTAGACGGTGGACAGGCGCGTACGACCCAGTTGGTCAATGGCACTGCCGGGTTGGATAGCCAAGCCCGGCGCAGCGATGTGAATGCCCACCAGCACCGTGCCGGTACCCAGGCCTTGCACTGACAAGGCATCGTCAATCTCGGTGGTGGCCGAATCATCAATCGAGAACGCACGCGCCGTGGACAGTGGCAGCGCTTCGGTGATGAGCGGCGCCTCCAGCTTGGGGAAGCCCGTGCCCTTGGGGAAGTTTTCCAGCAGAAAACGTTTCCAGTGGAACTGGTAAGGCGAGTCAATGGCCCCGGCTTTGATAAGCAGGTCCAACGGGCCCAGATGGGTGGCGCGCGAGGCTTCCAGCACCGCCTTGTATTCGGGTGCAT